>CAYNSZ010000046.1:6035-8856 GCA_964400075.1 uncultured Planctomycetia bacterium | reverse complement strand
GAACCCTGAGCGATGTCGAATGGGTTCGAAGGACACTGAGCGAAGTCGAAGTGAAGCCGCGCCTTCTATGGCGCGGTACGATTAGGTCCCGTAGTGTTCCTTCGAAGATACTCAGGATACCTCGAAGGATACTTAAGTCCATCGAAGTACAACCGTGAGCTTAGTCGAAGGGGTTGACTTTAATAACTTATTTGATATAGTAAGATGTTTTTGCGTAAATTTTACTCATATTGTTTGCTTGTTATGGCGCTCACGCTGCCCTGCGGCTGGGTATGGCCCCAGCAGAAAATAACTGATTTTTATCTATCCAACGTACGCGAAAACGGTTCACGTGACTGGGAAGTCAAGGGTGACGAAGCCTATATATACGACGAACATGTTGATATCGACCAGATGAAAGCAAACTACTACACGCCGGAGGATACCATAGTCGTTACTTCAGACAAAGCCCGCCTGAATAAGACCAACATGGATGTGCATTTAGAGGATAATGTCCGCGTGGTAAACAATGAGGGCGCAAGTCTCGCCACTGAATCCCTGGATTGGTACCAGCAGAACAACCGGATCGAAACCGATGACTGGGTGACTACCAGCAAGGATAAGATGCAGATCAAGGCAAAGGGCCTTTCCGCTGACACTCAATTTCGCAGCGCTGATTTTGAGGAGAGCGTGGAGGTGGTGCTCCCCGAGGAGGATTCCTCAAACACTATTACCATAACCTGCAGCGGCCCCCTGGAGGTGGAATACAGCCTCGGTACAGCTGTTTTTAATACCGAGGTAGTGGTCACGCATCCCGAGGGAAAGCTCTTTTCCGACAAAGCCACGTTGTTTTTTGATACCACCCAGAAAAAAATTCAGAAAATAATCTCTGAGGGCAACGTCAAGATTATCCGTGAGGACAACGTCACCTTTGCCCAGAAAGCGACCTTTTTCGGCGATAGCCAGAGAGTCATTCTTGAAGGCAGGCCCCGGCTCATCTATTTCCCCGGGGAGAATAAAAGCAACCCCTTTTCAAAGTAGCAGTATGCGTTTACTGGAAATCAACAGCTTAACCAAGTCATACGGTACCAAGACCGTGGTCAAGGACGTCTCGCTTTCCGTGCGCCGCGGGGAGGTGGTCGGCCTGCTTGGTCCCAACGGCGCGGGCAAGACAACTACTTTTTACATGATCGTGGGTATTATCGCGCCCGATGAAGGCCAGATTTTGTTTGATAATCAGGATATAACCTATACCCCGATTCATATCCGTGCCAAGTACGGCATCGGCTATCTTTCGCAGGAACCTTCGGTATTTCGAAACTTGAGCGTTGAAGATAATATTATGGCCATTCTTGAAACCCTGCCCCTGGCGCGCTTGGAGCGCTCGCGCCGACTGGATGAGCTGCTTTCAGAGCTTAAGATCGCTCATTTGAGAAAAAATAAGGCATACACCTTAAGCGGCGGCGAGACCAGGCGGCTCGAAATTACCCGGGCGCTGGTAACTAACCCTTCGTTTCTTCTTCTGGATGAGCCTTTTTCAGGGATAGACCCCATTGTGGTGGGAGAAGCTAAAGAAATCATCGCCGAGTTACGCGATAAGGGTATGGGGATACTGGTCACCGACCATAATGTGCGTGAGACCCTCTCGATTACTAACCGGGCTTATTTGATCGCCGAGGGCAGAATCCTTATTTCCGGGACTTCTCACGATTTGATCAATCACCCTGAAACCCGGGAGATATACTTGGGGAAAAATTTCAGCATGTGAGTAAGCCCAGGGACGACGAATGCGGTTTGCGGAGAGCCAACCACCATGAAGGTAGAGAGCAAAAAACTTGATAAATTAAAATACCGCATACAGATTGAAGTACGGGGAGAGGAGTTCCTGAAAGAGAAGGATGAGTTTTACCGTTCAAACAGTAAAAACTTTAAAGTGCCGGGATTCAGGCCGGGAAGCGCGCCGCTTGAGGTGCTGGAAAAGCATCACGGCAAGATGCTCAAAGAGGAATTCCTCAAACAAGCGCTCCCGCTCTTTTATCATAAAGCCTTGGAACAGCAGGGTATTGCCGCCGCAAGCCTGCCCACCATCAGCGATGTCGAGATAGCCTCGGACCATCTTCAGTTTAGCGCGACTTTTGAGGCTAAGCCGAAGCTGGAATTGGAGGAGAGCCTTTATAAAGGGATTGCCATAAAGGACAAGAAAATTTCGGTAGAAGCCATCGAAATCGAGAAAGTCCTTACGAAAGTAAAAGAAAGTATTGTCAAAATAACCGGTAAAGACGCAAGCGATGAGGTTCTCGCCCGGTGGGCATCGTATCCCACGCTTGAGGCTTTCCGCGACGCGATCCGGGCTCAACTGACGCTTGAGAAGCTGCGGGAGCGAAGAAAACACATCGATAACCAGATTAAACAGCACCTGTTTAAGAACGCCAAGGTAGATTTACCCGCCAGCGAAATCGAGCGCCACCACCGGGAGCTGGTGAACCGGGAGCTGTATGCTTTGCAGCAGTATCGCGGTGTCAAGGACGAAGAACTCGAAAAATGCCGAAAAGAAATCGAAGACCGGATGCGCCCGGTCGCGGAAGAAGAGGTTAAGTTTTATTACCTGTTGCAGGCTATCAGCCAGAAGGAAGGCCTCAAGGCCGATGATAATTTTGTCGATGCGGTTTTAGGTTTTATTTTAAACCAGGCCGAATTTAAATGAAGCTCCGTGGTCTTATCACCGTGGTATCTTATATTTTTTCGGCAAAGCGGAAATCCGCCTGAAGCAGGAACAACGCATTCATCTACGGTTCACAGCCGTGGTGTTCTGCGAAGGCGGATAAAGGTAAAAAAAAGGGGG
>CAYNSZ010000046.1:1386-6009 GCA_964400075.1 uncultured Planctomycetia bacterium | reverse complement strand
TTCCTATGGTCATCGAGCAAACCGGCAGGGTCGAGCGGGCGTATGATATCTACTCGCGGCTCCTGAAGGACAGGATTGTTTTTGTCGGCACCCCCATAACCGACAGTATCGCCAATGTGGTGATTGCCCAGATGCTCTTTTTGCAGATGGAGGATGTCAACAAGGATATCAATGTCTATATCAACACCCCGGGCGGCGTCATCACTGCCGGCATGGCGATTTATGATACCATGCAGTTTGTCAAATGCGACGTCGCCACCTACTGCGTGGGCCAGGCCGCCTCGATGGGCGCGTTGCTTTTATGCGCCGGAGCCAAAGGCAAACGCTACGGCCTACCAAATTCACGGATTATGATTCACCAGCCTTGGGGAGGGGTCGAAGGAACTGCTGAAGACATCTCCCGCCATACCAAAGAGCTTTTGCGTTTGCGCGAGAACGTCAATGAGATCTTATCCCGCCATACCGGACAGAAGATCGAAAAAGTACGCGAGGATACCGACCGCGATTATTTTATGAGCGCCGATGAAGCCAAAACCTATGGTATTGTTGATGAGGTGATCGTCAGTTCATAGTAATTGGGAAACGCTTTATAAGAAAGGAGTATGCATGAAGAGGTTATTGCTTATGACCCCGGGCCCCTCGCCCGTGCCATCCTTTGTCAGGGAAGGCCTGGCCAGGGAAATCATTCATCACCGCACCGAGGAATTCCAGAACATTCTCGATGGTGTCCACAAAGGTTTGCAGGAGGTCTTCTGTACCAAGAGCCCGGTGTTGATACTTGCGGCTTCGGGAACCGGGGCGATGCAGTCAGCAATCTTTTTGCGGCCGGCGATACGGTACTGGCTATTCGTGCCGGAAAGTTCGGCGAACGCTGGGCGGAAATCAGTACCGCCTACGGTCTGGCCGTGGTGACGCTTGACCTGCCCTGGGGAAAGGCGCCCTCACCGCAGGAGGTCGCCGCGTTGCTTGATAAAAATAAAAATATCAAGGGTGTACTTACCACGCACTGTGAGACTTCCAGCGGTACGGTGTTTGATATCAAGTCTATCGCCGAAATAACCCGTTCAAGAAACGTTCTTCTGGTGGTAGACGCCATCAGCGGCCTGGGCCAGGATGAGCTGCGTACCGATGAATGGGGAGTGGATGTGGTGGTGAGCGGTTCCCAGAAAGGATTTATGCTGCCGCCGGGGCTGGCATTTATCAGCTTAAACCAGCGAGCCCAGGAAGCCTTAAAACGCGCGAACCTGCCACGGTACTATTTCAATTTGAACAAAGCGCTCAAGAGCTATGACAAGAAAGATACCCCCTTTACGCCGGCAGTATCGTTAGTGGTGGCCCTAGCCGAGTCACTTACCTACCTTAAAAGCGAGGGTATTGAAACCCGTTGGAAACGCTTTGAGCGGATGGCCCTGGCGACACGGGAGGCTGCTTTGGCCATGGGGTTAAAAATGTTCTCCCAACGGCCTTCAGCTTCGGTGACCGCTATAGTTACTCCTCAGGGAATACCAGCTTCGCAGATCGTTAAGACCCTGCGCAAGGAGTACGGCGTAGGTATTGCCGCCGGCCAGGAACCGATGAAGGATGAACTTTTCCGTATCGCGCATATGGGGTGGATCAATGAGCAGGATTTGTTCGCTTGCTTTTCCCTACTTGAATACGTTCTTAAAAAACTGGGATACGATGTAACGCTTGGCACGTCAGTCAAACGCCTTGAGGAAGTTCTCTACGGATAGCGTGAATAACTGGATAAGGCCAAGGGAGGGCGTATGATAAAGGTGATTGTTTCTGATAAATTGTCGCAGGAAGGCGTCAAGATATTGCAAGAGGCCGGATTCCAGGTTGATTGTAAGTTCGGCATCAGCCCGGATGAGCTCAAGCAGGTCATCGGCCAATACCAGGGAATTGTTATCCGCAGCGGCACCACCATGACCGCGGATATTATCGAGAAGGCTGATAATTTAAAAGTCATCGGCAGAGCCGGGGTTGGAGTAGATAATGTCGATGTCGAGGCAGCGACCAAAAAAGGGATTCTGGTGATGAATGCTCCCGGCGGGAATACCCTTTCAACCTGCGAACAGGCCTTCGCGCTTATGCTGTCAGTGGCCCGCGGTATACCCTTTGCCCACCTGTCAGTCAAAAATAAACAATGGGAACGTTCTAAATTTAAAGGGACTGAGCTTTACGGAAAGACTTTGGGTATCGTGGGCTTAGGCAGAATCGGCAAGGAGGTCGCGCAACGGGCTATCGCCTTCGGCATGCGGGTTGTCGTGTATGACCCATTCGTTACCCCGGAGCTGGCAGAACGCATCGGGGTTGAACTCATCGAGCTGAACCGGCTTATACGCGAGGCTGATTTTATCACCGTTCATACCCCGTTGACCGATGAGACCAGAAATCTCATTGCCGGACCCCAGTTTGCGCTGATGAAAAAGGGCGCGTTTGTCATCAACTGCGCCCGGGGAGGTATCGTCAACGAAGACGCGCTCTATGAAGCCTTACGTGATAAAAAAATAGCCGGAGCTGCCTTGGATGTTTATGTCAATGAGCCCCCGACTGGTTCAAAGCTGCTTGAGTTGGACAACCTGGTTATGACTCCACACCTGGGCGCCTCGACCGAAGAAGCTCAGGTGAACGTGGCAATTGAAGTAGCGTATTGCCTCAGGGACGCCCTGCAGAATAAAGCCATAAAGAACGCAGTCAACTATGCGCAGCTTGATCCTGAAACCTATAAGGTTATCGGCCCCTATTTTGGGCTGGCCGAGAAGATGGGCAAATTCATTTCTCAGCTCATCGAGGGCCGCGCCAGCGAGATCCAAATATCCTATATCGGCGAGATTTCTACCTACAAAGTCGACGTGCTCGGCGCTGCCCTGGTCAAGGGCTTTTTTTCTTTGCAGCTTGAAGACGACATCAATGACATCAACGCTTTGGAAATCGCTAAAGCGAGGGGTTTGAAAGTAGAGCAGGTAAAGATCCGTGAGGAGAAAGAGTATCTCAACGCTATCCGGTTGAGAGTAATTACCGATAAGGGCGAACGCCTGCTTGAAGGAGCGTTGTTCGCGGACCGCTCCGCCCGCTTCGTCAAAATGGACGATGTTTATATTGAAATTGCGCCTTCCACGCACATGGTGGTCATTACCAACAAGGACAAGCCCGGAGTAATCGGATTTTTAGGCACGACCCTCGGCGAGCATAAAATAAACATCGCCAACATGAGTCTTGGCCGGCGTGCCGACAAAAGCGTAGCCTTGACTATATTGAATGTGGATACTCCTATCGACAAAAAAGTTATAGGCATAATCCAGTCTAATCCTAACGTAATTTCTTTAAAAACCATAACTTTATAAAAAGCTTAAGGAGGACGCGATGAGCCTATTGAGAGGATGGAGAAGCTTTGTGCGGTCGGTTTTCGCTTCAGCCTGTATTGTCTGGTTTGTTCAGGTTCAAGCCTCGTGCCAGGATTTTGCGATTGCCTATACCGGGAATTCCTACGCGGCCCTATACCCGTGCGGCAGCTGTCCGGCGTCGGTGGGAGGGGGGGTCGCGCGCCGGGCCGTCCTTTTAGCCGAGCTTAAAAGCCAGTACAAAAACCTGATTATTGTCGATGTCGGCAACTTTACCGCCGGCGGTGTATTTGACACCAAAAGCATCAGCCCGGAAAAGGATAGGGCTCGCAGTTTGTACTACGCCCAGGCAATGAAGGCAATGGGTTACGAGGTGCTCGGAGTCGGCGAGAACGAATTTATTTTTGGCCAGGAATATTTGAAAAATAACGCCTTGCATTCCGGTTTCAAATACATCAGTTCCAATATATCCCTTGAAGGCATAGAGCCTTTCTTCATAAAGGAGATCGGGGGCACCAAAGTCGGCTTTATCGGTTTGAGTCCCGCCAGTATCTATAAGCAATACGGAATCGCCGTAGAAGACTACGAAAAAGCGACCGCAGCGGTTCTAAAACAATTAGAAGGCCAGTGCGAAATAATAGTTTTGCTTTCAGCCATCGGCGATTATGAGACCAAAGCCATCCTTTCCAAGTTTCCCGGGATAGCCGCGGCCATTACTGCCGGGCCTCTCCTGGGCGGTAATACCCCAGAGGAGGTTGATTCCCGGCTGGTAGCCAAAGCAAGTTATGAGGCAAAAGCTCTGGGTATAGTCGAGTTCGAAGCTGCCAAGGCCCAGGTAAAAGAGCGAGCGCTTGGCCTGGATGTCGCGGAAGACGGGGCCATTCGGAAAATTATTCCCGCCTGTTTTAGCGATAACGACTGCGCTTCCCGGGAAGGCCTGGTAAAAAAATGCCAGGAAGCGGGTGAGATTGCCTCAAACTGCGCCTATTACGCCGCGGAAAAGATCGACGCGCTGATTATCTCCGATACTTCCTGTTCGGTTTGTTCGACCGAGCTGACCGAGCAGGCTTTGAAAGACAATTTCCTGGGTATAAATTTCCGTAAAATCGATTATAAAGACCAGGAGGCGAAAGATATTATCAGCCGTTACCAGGTTACGACCCTGCCTTTCTTTCTTATTGACCCGAAGATTGAGACTGAAAAAAAATTTGAACAATTCGCTAAAGTGTTTAAGAAACAAAACGATAAATACGTAGCCACCACAGATTTAGCGGGCATG
>CAYNSZ010000046.1:0-1369 GCA_964400075.1 uncultured Planctomycetia bacterium | reverse complement strand
AGCGTACCCTCAAGCCTGGCACCATTGATTTATTTTTTGATTTATACGAGCGCAACGCCTCGGTTATTCTGGGCAAGCTTCTTGACTTTTCCCAGAAAAACAAGGTCAAGCTTTCTGTCTATCTTGTTTTGAACGAGCAAGCCAAGGGCGGTTATCCGCTCGAAGAGATGGACGCCGCTCTGGCGGTCGGGACGGTTGCGCCGGAAAAATTGAACGATTATCTTCTGTTACGTTCCCGGCAGATCCGGCAAGGCTCCTGGGTCACCACGCTGGATGAACTGGGTATTGACTACAAAAAAGTAAAAGAGGTAATGCAGTCCAAAACCATTGAACAGCTCACCGCGCAAAATAATAAACTCGCTGAAGAGCTGGGTATCGCAGAAGGTAGTGTCGTGCTTATTACCAACAACCGTATCTTTAAAGCGTTCGACATTAATCAAGACCTGCTACAGAAGATGTTCTGAGGAAAAGTGCTTTTTAAGCAGTTAAAACGCATTCGTTTGCCATGAACACCATACTGGTAGGTTTGCAATGGGGCGATGAAGGCAAGGGTAAGGTCATTGATTACCTGTGCCGCCAGAGTGATGTTGTGGTGCGTTTCCAGGGGGGAAATAACGCAGGCCACACCGTTGTCCTTGACGGAGCAAAGTATATTTTTCACCTGATTCCTTCAGGGATTTTGCGTTCAGGCAAAACCTGTGTTATCGGCAACGGCGTCGTGGTTGATCCGAAAGTGCTCATCGATGAAATCAATGCCTTAAAACTACGCAGCATCCCGGTATCGCCGCGTAATCTTAAAATATCCGCTCTCGCTCACGTGGTGATGCCATATCATCGTATCATCGACAGTTTCAGGGAGCGCCGCCGCCTCCAGAGGATCGGCACTACCAAGCGGGGTATCGGCCCCTGCTATCAGGATAAGGTTTCGCGCTGCGGGATACGGATGATTGATTTTATTGACCAGAAAATTTTTGCGCTCAAGCTCAGGGATAACTTAAGGGAGAAGAACATTATTTTCAGGAAAGTCTATAACTTCAAGGGTTTCTCATTTCAGGCGGTTTTTGATGAGTATAAGGACTACGCCCGAAACCTGGCGCCGTATGTTTTTGACCCGGTGGAGTACTTTCACGCCAGAAGAAACAAGCGTTTTCTCTTTGAAGGCGCGCAGGGGACATTCCTCGACGTTGATTACGGGACATACCCGTTCGTGACTTCATCTTCAGTAATTTCCGGCAACGCCCTCCTGGGAGCGGGCCTGCCCTTCATTACCGCCAAAAAGGTTATCGGCGTCGCCAAAGCCTACACCACCCGAGTCGGCCAAGGGCCTTTTCCCACTGAGCTTCAGGGAAAGCTTCTGCATTATTTACGG
>CAYNSZ010000045.1:7732-8889 GCA_964400075.1 uncultured Planctomycetia bacterium | reverse complement strand
TTCTCGCGCACAAAGACCGGGAAAAAACTTTTCCCTCAATTTTACCTGACTGGTTTTGCCAATTGCCATCCTACCCCCGGAATAAAGAAGAAGTTGAAAATTTATTCCGTTCCTGCGGTGTCAATAACTACTCCCTTTCGGTAAAATCCGATAATTTCGGTTACATACATTATTTTACCTTAACCCGGCAATGAAGGCCAGGCGCAAGGCCGCACGAGGCCTTGACAAAGAAAACTGATTTGTTAGAGTAGAAAGTAGAGAGAAATGAGTGTTATTTTATTCTCCTTCGCCGAAAACCCCGGACTTTTAGTCCGGGGATGCCCTGCTACGCTAAAGCTTCGCAGCGGCATTGCTGCGTAGTTTTAACGAAGCAGAATGAAGGCGAAAGGAGAACTGCCGCGAAGTCCGACCAGTGGTTACGCGGTGAAGGGCGAAGCAGAGTATGGTTCGCCTTCGTTAAAACTTCGGCGTAATCGCTCCGAAGCTCGAAGAGCGAAGGAGGACTTCGGAGCAATGAACCTCCGGGAAGTTCCACAAAGAAACCCCGCCATTTATGGCGGGGAGGTTCATTCTCTCTACTCTGTGCTTTTGTACGATAAAAGTAACCCGGATATATATCCGCCTCGTTCTATATGCGAAAATTCTCTGTGAGAATTTTCGGCTATCGGCGGATATCTTAACTTGACGCTGGAGGCGGCAAGTTAACCCCTTTATATAGAGGGGGAGGGGATTCGACTAAGGCCTTTTCGCTCGTTTACTCGCGAAAAAGCCAAGTCTCATTGAGGAGGATAAGATGAAGATAGAGGATTTGAACGGCAAGCTGGTCCTGTTTAAGTTTTCAGAGGAGATACGTACTGACCTGCCCCTGTTTCAGATCTACAAGGATGAGGTCTGGGCAGTCATCACTGGCGTTGAGAGCGAGGGCCTCTGGATTGAGAATCCGGCTTATGAACTTGGGATTTGGTGGGATGAAAAAGGAGAATTGATCCCTCCCAATAAACAGACCATTGAAAAAGTTAGAAGCAACGTTTTGGTCCCCTGGCGATATATCAAAGCGCTCATGAGCGTTGATGACGGCAGGTTTCAGCGCCTGCACAGCGAAAAGCTACCGGGGTTTCGCATTTACAAACCATAGCTTTTGCCTTCTTTGATATTTT
>CAYNSZ010000045.1:0-7722 GCA_964400075.1 uncultured Planctomycetia bacterium | reverse complement strand
CCGCCTCGCCGAAGCGAATGGAAAGATTCCACGCACGTGGAGCTTCAACAGTTCGGTAGAGGATTTAAAAGATTTTTTTTAATAATAGTTATATAACTTATTGATTTACAATGGGTAAAGAAGATAAGCTTTTCGATAGCTTTTCTGGTTTATAAGCATTTTTTTACCTATCATGGAAAACCGCTGTTTGAAAATGTTATTGACAACGGGTCTTATGGTGATAAATTAGATGAATTTTAACTCCTGGTGATGCCAAAACAGAGACATCCGCGATGATCAAGAATATATTATTAGCCTTCATCCCCATTTTTGTCGCTGTTGATGCCATAGGGGTCCTGCCGATATTCATTTCCTTCACCCAGAACCTAAACCGGAAAGAGAAATCAGCGGTGATCATTCAATCGATGATTACCGCCTTGTGCCTTGCCTTCGGATTTATCTTTTTAGGAAAAGTAATTTTCAAGCTCCTGGGCATCAGCATCGGCGATTTTATGATTGCCGGCGGAGCGATCCTTTTTTCGATAGCCATAAGTGATATCTTCAATTCCAGCAAGCGCCGCCGTACTCCGGCAAAAACTCTGGGAGCTGTTCCTATCGGGACCCCGCTTATCGTCGGGCCGGCTGTCCTTACCACTTCCCTGGTCATTATTGTTGATTACGGCTTATACGCGACCATGATTTCGGTATGCATCAATATTCTCCTGGCCGGATTTATTTTTTCGCTCTCCGATGTGCTCATAAGGATTCTGGGTGAAGCGGGAACCAAAGCCCTATCAAAGATCACCGCGCTTTTGCTTGCGGCCATAGCGGTGATGATGATGCGTAAAGGTTTTCTCTATTTTTTAGGTTGAACCCACGACCCTTCACGGTATCCACCCATAGATTATTTCAATGAATAGAATATTTTTTGGAGTCGGAATTTTTCCTTAACCCCGCGTTGAGCCGACCGGCGCCTGAAGCTGCTTTCTGCACGCGATAGCTCAACACGTTCTTCCCAGACATCCAGGAGGTCGAAAACGATAATGTCACATCCCGATAGCCGCCGGGTAAAGAAAAGTTTGCGGTTTTCATTCCTCGACGGCATATTTGCCAGCGCTATGTCCGGCTTTACCCTGGATTATTTCGCGCCGTTTCTTTTATTGCTGGGGGGTTCTGTCAGCCAGGTCGGAATACTTAACGCTTTGCCTAATTTTTTTGCGTCTCTGACGCAGCTTAAGAGCGCTGATTTAGTCGAAAAGCTCAAGTCACGCAAGAAAGTCATTAATACCTTTGTGTTGGTTCAGGCATTAGTGCTTGTGCCTATGGCTTTCGTAGCCTTGCGATGCATGGCCCAGCCGGCTGCTTTTATACTGTTAGTGGTTGTATTTACTACCTGTGGAGCTTTTGCTACGCCGGCCTGGGGGAGCCTGATGTCGGACTTGGTCCCGGAAAATAAACGGGGAGAGTATTTTGGCTGGAGAAACCGGGCTCTGGGATTCATCCTCGTCGGTGCTACTTTTGCCGCTGGTTTCATTCTTCACCTCCTGGAGAAACTGAACGCCTTTTACGGCTTTGCTATCATTTTTGCCTGCGCTTTTGTCTTCCGGGTTGTTTCCTGGTATTTCTTAAGCAGGATGCATGAACCATCCCTGCATTTCCACCGCGATTACTACTTCAGCTTATATGATTTCCTTGTCCGTATCAAAGAGAGTAATTTTGCAAAATTCGTTATTTTTGTTTCCCTGATGAGTTTTTCGGTGAACCTGGCCTCGCCGTTCTTCGCGGTGCTTATGCTGCGAGACTTCGGATTCAGCTATCTTCTGTATACCCTGATTACCGTTACCGCCACCATAACCGTTTACAGCATGATCCATCGCTGGGGCCGGCATGCCGATAGGGTGGGAAACCTTTCGGTCCTTCGTTTGTGCGCTCCCCTTATCGGGGTGATACCTTTGCTGTGGATTTTTAACCACCACCCGCTTTTTCTTTTGTTTGCGCAAATTTTCTCAGGTTTTCTTTGGGCGGGATTTAATTTATGCGCCACTAATTTTATTTACGACGCGGTCATACCCCAAAAACGCACCCGCTGCATAGCCTATTTTAATGTTCTCAACGGCCTTGCGCTTGCAATGGGAGCGCTGACGGGAGGTTTTTTCATCGAGAAGCTCCCCCTTGTTTTTGGGTACAAGATTTTTTCCCTGCTTTTAATATCATCGGCGCTGCGTATCGGGGTAGGCCTTATTATGCCTCTCATGGTAAAAGAGGTGCGTCCGGTAGTGCCTGTCAACCACAGCCAGCTTTTCTTTAGCGTCATCGGAATGAAACCGATCCCGGGGATCGATTCGAAACAATAGGGGGCAGCCATGGTTAATTTTAAAAAGGAACCCTACCTTGAGGTAGCCGTAAACGTAGCCGTGTTTACTACCCAGGAATTGAATGTTATAAAAGAAATCCTTGGTAGTTACCAGCAAGATCCCGGTAAAGACTATTTTCTCATCGAGAAAAAATTGGGGGAGCGGGTAATCGGCTTTATTCTTTTCGGTAAAAATTCTCTCACCGCCTCTTCGTGGGATCTTCACTGGTTGATTGTGGGCAAGAATTTCCAGCACAAGGGCATCGCCAGGAAACTGCTGGAGGAATTAGAGGCGTTCCTCTTGGCGCACAACGCGCAGGCGCTGCTTAGGCTTGAGACCTCAACGAAGCCAGAATTTGCCCCGGCAAGAAATCTGTATATCAAACAGGGCTTCGATGAGGCAGACAGGATCCCTGATTTTTACGCGGCTGGAGATGATTTGATACTTCAGCCGAGCCAAGGCTGAAGTATCACCCTGGCCAAACCCCGGCCTCTAGGCCGGGGAAATTGGAGGGTTGATTATTTACTTTAAGGCCTTGCAAAAGCCAAAAAACACCGAGCCAGGTTCGGTTTTACTCCACGCCTCCTGTCCGGGAAGGTGAGGGGAACTAAAATTACTCCACAAGTTTTGATAATCTGCTATAATAAACATTTCGGCTTTTCCTCGCGCGCTTGGACGCCCAGGCATTGCGCGGCTAACCCCGCGTCGTTTCATTCGTATACAAAAAGCATAGTTTCTCCCGGCTGGTACCATGGATACCAATACCCCGCCCCCGACTGATGCAGTAATCCACAATCAAAGCCTTCTTTCTTCCCACGATATCTATCTCTTCAAAGAAGGAAATCATTTCCGCTTATACGAAAAATTAGGTTCTCATCTGGAGACCTGCGATGGAGCCGCGGGGGCTTTCTTTGGCGTGTGGGCGCCGAGCGCCGTGGAGGTCTCGGTTATTGCAGATTTTAACCAGTGGCAACCCGGCAGGCATGCGCTGAAGTTGCGGGAGGATGGGTCTGGTATCTGGGAGGGATTTATCCCCGGCGTCAATAAAGGGGCTTTATATAAATACCATATTGTTTCGCGCTTTCACAATTACCGTGTTGATAAAGGCGACCCCTATGCCTTTCTCTGGGAGACTCCGGCCGGCACAGCCTCGATAGTATGGGATTTGGCATACCAGTGGCAGGATGCGGTCTGGATGAAAGAACGGGCTGGACATAACTCCCTGATCGCTCCCCAGGCAGTCTATGAGGTCCATCTGGGTTCATGGAAGAGAGTGCTGGAGGAGAACCGACGCTATCTTTCCTACAGAGAATTAGCCACAGATTTGGTTCGTTATGTAAAGGAGATGGGCTTCACCCACGTGGAACTGCTTCCGGTTATGGAGCACCCCTTTTACGGCTCATGGGGATACCAGACCATCGGCCATTTCGCGCCTTCCAGCCGCTACGGGGTTCCCCAGGATTTCATGTACCTCGTTGACGCTTTCCACCAGAACCAGATAGGAGTTATTCTCGACTGGGTACCGTCGCACTTTCCCTCGGACGTGCATGGGCTGGTTTATTTTGACGGCACTCACCTCTACGAGCATGCTGACATGCGCCTGGGCTTTCATCCTGACTGGAAGAGTTACATTTACAATTACGGCAGGAATGAAGTGCGTAATTTCCTCATCAGCAGCGCCCTTTTTTGGCTTGATAAATACCATGCCGATGGCCTTAGGGTTGACGGTGTAGCCTCGATGCTTTACCGGGATTACTCGCGCCAAGAAGGCGAATGGCTTCCCAATGAAAACGGCGGCCGCGAGAATTTCCAGGCAATCAGTTTTCTCAAACGCTTTAATGAAACCGTGTATGTGGACTATCCTGACGTCCAGACTATCGCGGAGGAGTCGACCGCCTGGTCTAAAGTTACCCGGCCGCCCTATGCCGGTGGGCTTGGCTTCGGTCTGAAATGGAACATGGGCTGGATGCATGATACGCTCAAATATTTTTCTCAGGACCCGCTGTTCCGCAAAGACCACCATAACCACCTGACCTTCGGTTTGCTCTACGCATTTATGGAAAATTTTATCCTTTCGCTCTCGCATGATGAAGTCGTCTACGGCAAATGCTCTCTAGTGAATAAGATGCCCGGAGACCAATGGCGAAAGTTCGCCAATCTTCGTCTTTTGTTCGGCTATATGTACGCTTATCCGGGCAAGAAGCTGCTTTTTATGGGCGGGGAGTTCGGACAGTGGAATGAATGGAGCCATGAGGCCAGTCTCGACTGGCACCTGCTGCAATTCCCTTTTCACAAGGGAATCCGGAAGTGGGTGCAGGACTTAAACGCCCTCTATAAAGGCCAGCGCGCCCTTTATGAGCAGGATTTCATCTCCGATGGTTTTGAATGGGTTGATTTCCATGACCGGCAGAACAGCATCATCAGTTTTATCAGGAAAAGCAAGTCCTCCGGTGAAACAATACTGGCTGTGTGTAATTTTACCCCGATAGTACGTAACAACTATCGGGTGGGAGTTCCCCTGGCCGGTACCTGGAAAGAGCTCTTAAACAGCGATGCCGAAGAATACGGGGGCAGCGGCCAAGGTAACTGTGGAGGAGTGAACGCAGAGGCGGTAGCGTTTAGTCAGAAGTTTCCAGGTACTATTTCGCTTATTTTGCCGCCCTTGGGGGTCCTTCTTTTGAAACAGGAACCTGAGGCGCAGGATAGCGAGAAACAATCTACTGAGACCAATCAGATAATAGAATCGAGTAGAGAGAAGAGAGGAGAGAGTTCAGAGAATAGGGTACAGAGCGCAGAGGACAGAGAACAGAGCACAGAGAAAAGAGAAAAGAGAAGAGACAAGAGAGTACAGAGCGCAGAGGAACGAGAAGAGAGAAGAGAGGGCAGGGGAGAGAGTAAAAAATAGCTCTCTCTACTTCCCGCCGAAGGCGGGACCCCGCCGAGAGAGTCACGGTCGGGGCTCTACTTTAACAGGGAGGTTGATTATGAAGGGTTTAGGGGAGCTTAAAAACATCCAGATCATCATTCTGGGTCTCTGTATCGCCGGTGCGACCATTGTTTCCACGGTTATTTTGTCAAACGGCCTTTTACAGATAAGAAAATTTACCAATGAAGTTATTTCCGTGACCGGTTCGGCCGAAAAAAAGATCGTTTCTGATTATCTTGTCTGGAGGTCGGGATTTTCACGCCGCGACCCCCAGATGACTGTTGCTTTCGCACAGTTGGCTGAGGATTTAAAAGCGGTTAAAGCATATCTTCTTTCCAAAGGCATAGGCAATGAAGAGATTGTGGTTTCTCAGGTCAGCACCTCTGTTCTGTACGCCAAAAATGAAGAAGGTCACGATACCAATACCATCGAGGGTTATCTCTTAAGCCAGGGGGTGGAGGTCCGTTCTTACGATGTCCAGAAAGTTGATGATATCGCCCGCCAGTCAACCGAGATCATCAACCAGGGTATCCAGTTCATTTCCGATTCCCCTGAATATTTTTACACACAATTGACCGAGTTGAAGCATGAGATGCTTGCCGCGGCCACCCAGGACGCAAAGAAACGGGCAGAACAGATGGCCGCTTCGACCGGTAACGCCGTTGGGCTTATGCGCTCGGCCCGGATGGGGATTTTTCAGATAACTCCGGTTAATTCCTACGATGTCTCCTGGTACGGCAATAATGATACCTCATCCTTTGAGAAAAAAGTGACTGCTGTGGTCAGCGTGGATTTCGCTATCAAATAGTCCGGGAATCTTGTCTGGCTCGCCTAGCCATGATTTTTCCCGTTCATGTTTACCTATTCATGCCGGTGCTGTTTTTCCTGCAGCAAAGCTCAAGATATGAGATAAACCACTTGTTAATAAGTGATGAGAGTTTGCACGAACAGAGATTATTACATCAAATATGCATTAGCTTAACCTGCAATCAGTTTACGACATATTTACTATAAAAAGCTTGACTAAAAAGCGTTTTATACTATATTGAATATGTCGTAAGTTAATCCAGAGTCAAGTTATAGCATATCTATCGTGAGGTGATCGGATGGTTTCAGGTATATCTGAGAAAAACAGAAAATTGCTCGACGATCTTAACAGAACTCAGAGGGGACCTTTTTCTTCAAAAGAAGCGTCAAAATCTCTCGGGTTACCAGTAAAAGATGTTAGTGTTATTTTGACCTATTTTGCGACTAAGGGCTGGCTGTCTCGTGTTAGGCGAGGTCTTTATATCACGGTACCTCTTGGTACTGTTAATCCTAAGGAATACAGAGAAAACCCTTTGGTTGTGGCCAATAAGGTTTTTGATCCTTGTTATATTGGAGGTTGGAGCGCCGCAGAACACTGGGAATTTACAGATCAGATTTTTAATAGCGTTGTTGTTTTTACCCTCAGAAGATATCGCAATAAAGCGTTACAGATTCAGGGTACAGACTATGTCCTTAAATTCATAAATAAAAAATATTTCGGCCTGACAAAACAGGTTTGGATTGAGAACGACAAAATACAGATGTGAGATCCCATCCAGACAATTATTGATATCCTTGATGATCCATCTATCGGCGGTGGTATGCGAAATGTTGCGGATATAGTGCGCGAGTATTTTAAATCTCAGTACAGAAACGATGATGAGATTGTTAAATATATCAACCGTAGGGGTAATAGAACTATCTACAAAAGACTTGGCTATTTGATTGAATCGTGCGGCATTGATGTTCCAAAATTGAAAGATGCATGTGCCAAAAATATCAGCGCAGGGTTTTCTTTGCTTGATCCTGCTGTTGAGCCCGGAGGCTCGTTTAGCAGTAAGTGGAATCTAAGAATAAATGTGGTGTTAGATAAATGATCGCGACTCAAGAAATAAGAAATTTAGTAACTGAATGGGGATTGCGCGATGACGTTATCGAGAAAGATTACGTTATTGGCTGGGTCTTGTGGGGAATTGGTTCGGATCCCGATCTGAGCACGCATTGTGCGTTTAAGGGCGGAACAGCGCTTAAGAAATGTTATATCGAGACGTGGCGTTTTTCGGAAGATCTTGATTTTTCGATTATTCCGGGCGGGCCCGATAAGCCAGAAACTATCGAGCCGATTATCAAAAGAATCCTTGACCGCGTTCATGACGAGTCAGGTATTGATTTTTCTATTAAACCACCCGTTTTTAAGCATGCGGACAAATACCTTTATACAGAAGGGCGCATTTATTACCGGGGTCCTCGCAATGCACCATCGGCCGCTAGCATCAAACTTGATATAAGCGGGTCAGAAAAGATTGCTCGTCCAACAGTTTTACGATCAATCTCTCATCCCTATAGCGATGCGTTGCCTCAATCGGCACAAGTTCGTTGTTATGCGTTTGAAGAGGTTTTTGCCGAGAAACTACGGGCAATGGGAGAACGTGGACG
>CAYNSZ010000044.1:5915-8987 GCA_964400075.1 uncultured Planctomycetia bacterium | reverse complement strand
GAGGCGATTGTCGGCCAGCCCAAAGTAGCTTTTAGAGAGACCATCTTGAAACCGGCAGAGGCTGAGGGTAAATATATCAAGCAGACCGGCGGCCGCGGCCAATACGGCCATGTGGTGCTTATGCTTGAGCCCCTACCCAAGGGAAAAGGCATAGTTTTTGAGAACAAAATCAAGGCCGGCGCCATACCCAAAGAATTTATCCCCGCAGTAACCGAGGGTGTTAACGAAGCCTCAGGAAGCGGGATTTTAGGAGGATACCCGGTAGTTGACGTGAAATTTTCCTTAATCGACGGCTCTTATCACGATGTCGACTCCTCAGAGCTCGCTTTTAAGGTCGCAGCAGAAATGGCGGTTAAAGAGGGCTTGCGGAAGGCAAAACCAGTACTGCTTGAGCCGATTATGGATTTAGAAGTCGCCACCCCAGCTGACTACGCCAGCCAAGTCATCGGTGACCTCAATTCACGCCGGGGCAGGATTGTCTCTATCCGGGAGCGGAAAACCCTGAGAATTATCAGGGCTGACGTACCGCTGGCCGAGGTTTTTAATTATGCCGACGCAATAAGAAACTTGACACAGGGAAGGGCATCTTATACAATAGAGCCTTCATATTACGAGAAGGTTCCGGATGAATTATTTCTGAAAATATTAGGATTATAAGCATTTGGCACAAGGAGGTGTGGTATGGGTAAGGAAAAATTTGTGCGCACAAAGCCGCATTTGAATGTAGGCACCATCGGCCATGTTGACCATGGAAAAACTACCCTGACAGCGGCTATAACCCAGACACTCGCTGCCTATGGGAAAACCCAGGCGCTTAAATTTGAGGATATCGATAAAGCGCCCGAGGAGCGAGAGCGCGGTGTTACTATTAATATCTCGCACGTGGAATATGAAACTGACGCACGGCATTACGCACATATTGACTGCCCTGGCCACGCTGACTATATTAAAAATATGATTACCGGCGCTGCTCAGATGGATGGCGCAATTCTTGTGGTTGCCGCTACCGACGGGCCTATGCCGCAGACCCGCGAGCATATTCTGTTGGCTCGCCAGGTAAACGTGCCTGCTCTGGTGGTGTTTATTAACAAAGTCGACATGATGGATGACGCTGAACTGATCGACCTGGTTGAAGAGGAAGTGCGGGATTTGCTTACAAAATATGAATTTCCCGGCAAAGAAATACCGGTAATCCGGGGTTCAGCCTTAAAAGCCCTTGAGGCGGCGATGGCTGGCAAGGGGACCAGCGATGATTGTAAATGCATTTTAGACCTCATGAAGGCAGTTGACACATACATTCCGGCTCCCAAACGCGAAATTGATAAGCCTTTCCTGATGGCCTGCGAAGACGTATTTTCCATCTCAGGCCGGGGAACGGTGGTGACCGGACGTATTGAACGAGGGAAAGTCAAAGTCGGCGAGGAAATAGAATTGGTGGGAATACACGAGAAGAGCAAAAAGTCAGTGGTTACCGGCGTGGAGATGTTCCGCAAGCTCCTCGATGAAGGCCAGGCAGGAGATAATGTGGGATTGTTGCTGCGTGGCATTGAAAAAGAAGAGGTTGAGCGGGGTATGGTAATCGCTGAACCCGGCACGATCACCCCTCATACCAAATTCAAGGTAAAGATGTACGCTCTGAAAAAGGAAGAGGGCGGCCGGCATACTCCTTTTTTCAGCGGCTATCGGCCTCAATTCTATTTCCGTACCACTGACGTTACCGGCGACTGCAAGCTTCCCCAGGGAGTGGAAATGGTCATGCCCGGCGACAGCATAGAGCTTGAGGTCCAGCTGATCCAGCCGGTTGCCTGCGAGAAAGAATTACGTTTCGCCATCCGCGAAGGAGGCCGGACAGTCGGCGCGGGTGTGGTTACTGAAATTATCGCTTAAACCTGCGGATTCACCTCGGAGCATGCAGGATTTAGACAAATAAAAGCTCCTATGGCAATGCTTAAGCTTCGCATTAAATTAAAGGCCTTTGACCATCGCCTTCTGGACCAATCTGCTCAGGAGATCGCTGAGGTCGCCCTGCGCACCGGCGCCAGGGTCAACGGGCCTATACCCCTTCCAACGAAGAAAAAGATTTTTACGGTTAACCGCGCAACCAACATTGATAAGAAGTCGCGTGAGCAGTTTATGCTTGCGGTTCACAAGCGAATCATCGACCTTGAGAATCCGACCGCTAAAACTGTTGATGCCTTGCGCAAACTGAATCTGCCAGCGGGAGTCAGCGTAGAAATCAAACAAGAAACCTGAGGGTAATGACCATCGCAGGCGGTTGTGTGAAAGAAGGCTGCAGTCGCCTGCGATACGTATCTTTATCGGCACCTGAGGCTGTTGCGAGAGAATGATTAAAGAGATTTTCGCGAAAAAATTAGGCATGACCCAGCTTTTCAGCGAGGAGGGTGATTTAATCCCGGTAACCCTTCTTGAGGTTGAACCGGTCTGCATATTAGAGAAGCTTGAATATCCTCACGCGGTAAAGGTGCGTATCGGCTGTTTCCCTATCCCTGAGCAGAAGACCGCTAAAGTAAAAAAGCCTCTCAAAGGCTATTTTGATAAAGTAAAACAAAGGCCTTACCGGCTTATCCGGGAAGTCGCGGTTGAAGAGAAAGCGGATTTTTCCTTTCTCCAGACGAAAGTCCCTGAATCCGCTGCTCAGGAATCTGTGGCTTCTCAGCCAGGTGAGGCCGCCGAAAAATCCCAGGAACCAAGCAACCAAGATTCTAGCCAGGCCATGCAGGCGCAGAAGAATCCCCGGTTGGTGGGTATTGAAATTTTTCATGTGGGCGAGGTCATTGATGCCCAGGCGGTGTCTAAAGGCAAGGGTTTTGCCGGAGGCATGAAGCGCCATAACTGGAGCGGGCAACCTGCATCGCACGGCTCAATGTCGCATCGGCGGGTTGGTTCAGTATCAGCCTCATCCTATCCTTCGAGGATTTTTAAGGGCCACACCATGCCCGGGCATTTAGGAAACAAATACAAGACTCTCAAGAATCTCACGGTAGTAAAAGTGGATGCCGAAAAAAATGTTTTATTCGTGCGCGGCAGCACCCCCGGAGCTCTGGGGGCGGT
>CAYNSZ010000044.1:0-5864 GCA_964400075.1 uncultured Planctomycetia bacterium | reverse complement strand
AAAAAACAAGAAGCAAAAAAAAGAGCTGTCCTGAAAATGGACGTGTTTGATACGCGCGGAAGCGTGGTCAAGACCTGCGAGCTTGATGGAGCGGTCTTTGACGGCAAAGTGAATACAGAACTTATGCATCAAGCGGTCACTATTTATTTGGGTAACCAGCGAAAAGGCCTGGCGCAAACCAAGACCAGAACTACGATCAGCGGCGGAGGCAAAAAGCCCTGGAGGCAGAAAGGTACTGGCCGGGCTCGTGTGGGTTCGAATCGTTCTCCGCTCTGGCGTAAAGGCGCAGTTACTTTTGGGCCCCATCCCCATTCATTCCGCAAAGCCTTTCCGAAAAAAATGAGCGCCCTTGCCTTGCGCAGCGCCCTTAACTCTAAATGGAACGACCAGCAGATGCTTTTGCTCGATGAGCTGCGGCTTGAGTCTGCCAAGACCAAAGCTTTTAACCGGATAGTGGAAAATTTGAAGCTGGCCGGCCAGAGAGTCAAATTTATCCTTGAAAGCATCGATGAGAATATCAAGCGCGCTTCCCGGAATATGCCCGGCGTGACTATTGCCAGGGCCCATGATGCGCATACCATAGAAATCCTTGATTGTAAAAAGATTGTGTTTACGACTGGCGCGTTGCGCACCATCGAGGAGAGGGTAAAACAATGTCTGCACTAGGCCCGTTGCGAAAGCGGTCATCGAAGAAAGAAGCGGCGGCAGAGCCTACCCCCCCGGTCGCCAGCAGCGAGACCATGGCTCCCAAAAAAACGCAGCCTCGCCCAGTTTCGATAGAACAGCCAGCAAAAGATGCGAAATCGGGCGCTGCTACGGTATCGGCAGGCGACCGAGGCATATTTACCGTGATTAAATCGCCGCTGGTAACCGAGAAGTCATCCCGGGACCTTGTCGATCGTAAATATTTCTTTTGGGTAGCGCGGAGCGCAAATAAAATTCAGATCCGAAGGGCAGTGGAGAAGGTATATAGCGTTAAGGTAGAACAAGTGGCGTCAATGGTGGTTAAAGGTAAGCTCAAGCGCATACGCTGGAACCAGCCGGGCAAGACCACCGCCTGGAAAAAAGCAATCGTTACCCTCAAGCCAGGTTTTGAGATCAAACAGACATAGGTAACCTATGGGAATTAAAAAATTCAAACCGATAACTCCATCGCTGCGTTTTAAGGTCATTTCCGATTTTTCCGAAATCACCAAATCGGTTCCGGAAAAATCCCTGACTACGAGCATCAACCGTTGCAGCGGTAGAAATAACCGGGGTAGAATTACCGTGCGCCGGCGCGGCGGCGGGGCCAAACGGAAATACCGGCTTATTGATTTCAAGCGCGATAAATTCGACGTTTCCGGAGAAGTTATCGGAATCGAGTACGATCCCAATCGCAGCGCACGCATTGCCCTTATTGAATACCCTGACAAGGAACGCCGCTACATCATCTGGCCCGACAAGCTCAATGTGGGCGACCGAGTGGTCAGCGCCTTTGATTCCCAGGTCGATATACGAGCCGGTAATGCTATGCGCCTTAAGTATATCCCTATGGGCACGTTAGTCCATGGTATGGAACTAGAGCCTGGTGAAGGCGCGGTCATGGCCCGCAGTGCCGGTAGCTGGGCCCAGCTGATGGCCAAAGAGGGAGGATTAGTGCAGCTGCGTATGCCTTCGGGCGAGATCCGCTTGATAAAAGACGGATGCAGGGCCAGTATCGGTCAGGTTGGGCTGATTGAGCATTCGACGTTCACTCACGGTAAGGCCGGAAGAGTCCGCTGGTTAGGCCGGAGGCCTAAGGTACGCGGCGTGGCCATGAATCCGATTGACCATCCTCACGGTGGCGGCGAAGGCAAGGCTGGGCAAGGTAATCCTCATCCAGTAACCCCGTGGGGAAAGCCGACCAAAGGCGCCAAGACCAGGCATCGGCGCCGCAAGAGCACGCGGTTTATACTGAAGCGAAGAGCCAACAAGCGCGTCAAATAGCAGTAGCAGGAGAAAACGTTCATGAGCCGTTCGTTAAAAAAAGGTCCGTTTGTCAACAGTAAGCTGATGGAAAAGGTTACTGAAGCCCGCGCCAGCGGTGACCGCAAGGCGATAAAAACCTGGTCGCGCAGCTCCATGGTC
Source organism: uncultured Planctomycetia bacterium (assembly GCA_964400075.1). Taxonomy (GTDB): domain Bacteria; phylum Omnitrophota; class Gorgyraeia; order Duberdicusellales; family 4484-171; genus JAFGHG01. The sequence goes on along the minus strand of CAYNSZ010000044.1, from coordinate 3,755 downwards.
ATACCCGACTTTGTCGGGCTTACCTTTGCGGTGCATAACGGTAAGAAGCACCTTCCTGTATTCATAACTGAAGGTATGGTCGGGCACCGCTTGGGAGAGTTTTCCCCGACCAGGACCTTCAAGCAGCATGGCGGAATCAAAGCAAAGAAAGCCTTGCAGAAGAAGTAATACGCTATGGTATCGCGGGCTGAAGCAAAATATGTTCGCATTTCCCCGAGTAAAGTCAGGCCGGTGATAGACCTGATTAAGGGTTCCCGCGTCGCGGAGGCTCTGGCGCAGCTTGAGTTCACTCCGAAGCGAGGCGCCTATTATCTTCGCAAGGTGTTACATTCGGCAGTCGCCAATGCCAAGAGTAAAGGCCATCAGGTACAGACGCTTTTTATATCCAAGGCGATAGCCAACCCCGGACCTATGCTCAAGCGCTTCCGCGCGGCCTCGTTCGGCCGGGCATCCCCTATTCGCAAGCGGACATCGCATATCATGGTGGAACTTGATACCACCGAGCAATTAATTAAAGGGGTAAAAATAAAATAAGTCAGGACTATGGGGCAGAAAGTACATCCTTACATTTTGCGTATTGGGTTCGGTAAAGACTGGCAGTCGCGCTGGTTTTCTGCCCGTAAGAGCGAGTATGCCGATTTTGTTGAAGAAGATTTGAAAGTCCGTGAGCGCATTAAGGCCAGTTACCCGGCCGGATCAGTAGCTACGATTGTCATCGAGCGCGTGTCGTTGGGAGCGATGCGCATCAGGATACGCACCTCTCGGCCCGGAGTTATTATCGGTCGGCGTGGCCAGGATATCGAGCGGGTCAAAAAAGAGCTCAGCGATTTGACCAAACGGGAAATCTTCATCGATGTAGAAGAGGTCCAGGAGCCTTCTATGGAAGCACAGCTTGTAGCCGAGCTCATCGGTTTTCAGCTGCTCCGGCGTGTGAATTTCCGCCGGGCCATGAAAAAGGCTATCCAGCAGGCAACCTCCGCCGGATGTGAAGGAATCAAGCTTTGCTGCTCGGGACGGCTCGGCGGTGTGGAAATCGCCCGCCGCGAAACCTACCGCTATGGCAAGGTTCCCCTCCAGACTTTCCGCGCTGATATCGATTATGGATATTATATCGCTAAAACCACCTATGGTACTATCGGAGTTAAGGTATGGATTTATAAAGGGGAAAAGAATCCGGGAAGTTATTTAATAAAAGAAACATCCCAATAAATTATTATGTTATTACCAAAGCGGGTCAAATACAGGAAGGCGCAGCGGGGAAGAAGAAAAGGTATTGCCACCCGCACCATGGAGGTCTCGTTCGGAGAATTCGGCATCAAAGCCCTTGAGACAGCATGGCTTAAAAATACCCAGATTGAAACCGCGCGGATAATTTTGACCCGACGACTTCGGCGGGGGGGTAAATTGTGGATACGGGTATTTCCGGATAAGCCGATTACCAAGCATCCCGCGGAGGCTCGTATGGGTAAGGGAAAAGGCGAGGTTGAGGGCTGGGTCGCTCCGGTCAAACGCGGGGCAGTTGTTTTTGAGCTGGGTGGCATCCCGGAAGATTTTGCCCGCGCATCCTTTCGGCTGGTTGCCTACAAGCTCCCCTTTAAAACCATGTTTGTTACCCGCAGGCCCTAATCGAGGAGTTAATACCGGTGAAAGCAAAAGATTTACGGGCTATGGCAAAGGAAGAATTAAGAGAGCGCCTGGCGGAGTTGCAGAAACAGCTTATGGAAGTGCAATTTAAACGCAGGAGCGGCGTTGAGAAGCCGCACCTGTTTAAGCAATTGCGCAAAGATATCGCCCGCATCCTTACGGTGATGAAGCAGAGCCAACGAGGTGAACGGTGAAATTAAAGGGCAGGATTCTGGAGGGAAGAGTCGTTTCCGACAAAATGCAGAAAACGATCACTGTCCTGGTACGGTCAAGCTATACCGACCCGGTCTATAAGCGTGCGACCATAAAAAATAAAAAATATAAAGTCCATGACAGTCATAATAAAGCAAAGGCAGGGGACCGGGTGCGGATTATCGAAACCCGCCCCTATTCCAAAGAAAAACATTTTAAACTGCTTGAGATAGTGAGATGATCGGAGTACGCACAAAACTGGACGTTGCCGACAATAGCAGCGCCCGCAAAGTTTCGTTTATCGGCGTAATTGGCCGGAAGAATAAATCTCACGCTACCATCGGCGACGTGATTACGGCTAATGTTAAAGAGGTCATCCCCAACGGGCCGATTAAGAAGGGAGAGGTCGTACGGGCCGTGGTGGTGCGTACCTGTTTTCCTATCAAGCGTTCCGACGGCTCGTCGGTCAAATTTGACACGAACGCCTGCGTCATTATCGATAAACAAGGAAATCCGCGCTCTACCAGAGTTTTTGGGCCGGTTGCCCGGGAATTACGTGATACATTCGGAAAAATCCTCTCCTTAGCTCCTGAAGTGGTGTAGTCTTATGAGTACACGGATACACAAAGGCGATAAAGTAATAGTAATAGCTGGCAAAGATACTCGAAAGACCGGCAAGATTCTCAAGATATTCACCGGCAAGCAGCGCGCCATCGTTGAAGGAGTTAATCTGGTCAAGAAACATATACGCCGCCGGTCCGAAAGCGAACCGGGTGGCATCAAGCAAGTGCCGGCACCGATACACCTTTCGAACCTCGCGCTTCTCTGCCCCCACTGTAATCGCGGCGTTCGTTTTTCGGTTACGGTGGCAACCGATAAAAGCAAGGCACGGGTGTGCGCAGAATGCCAGAAACCGATTTAATCCATGAATAAAACCCCTGAAGCTGAAACAAAACAAATTCCGGTCCCGAGGCTGTTACAATATTACCGGGAGACAGTGGTAAGCCAGCTGAAACAGGAATTCGGCATTACCAATACCATGGCTGTGCCCCGGCTTATCAAGATCGTGATCAATATGGGCGTGGGCGAAGCCACTCAGGACGCCAAGATTTCTGAAAAAGCGGCCGAAGAGCTAGCCGTGATTACCGGTCAGAAGGCTAAAATATGCCGCTCCCGTAAGCCGATATCGAATTTTAAACTCAAAGAAAACCAGCCGATTGGTTGCTGTGTCACGCTGCGCAAGAGCATGATGTACGAATTTCTCGATCGTTTTATTACTGCGACCGCTCCCCGCATCCGTGACTTTAGAGGATTTTCTTCCAATTCGTTCGATGGAAGAGGCAATTATACCTTTGGTCTTACCGAGCAGAATATCTTTCCCGAGATCAATCTCGATAAGATGACGCGGGCTCAAGGGATGAATATCAGCATTCATACTTCTGCCCACACCGATGAAGAGGCCCGGGCTTTGCTTCGGGCGTTTGGCTTCCCCTTCAGGAGATAGTATGGCTACGACCGCTAAAATCGAAAAGTGGAAACGAGAGAAAAAAAAGCCTAAGTTTTCAACCCGGTATCATAACCGCTGCCGCCTTTGCGGCAGGCCGCGCGGCTATATCAGAGATTTTGAACTCTGCCGCATTTGTTTCCGCGAGCTTGCCTGGCGGGGAATGTTGCCGGGGGTTAAAAAAGCCAGCTGGTAGGTGACAAGTATCAATACATCGTTGATTTTAAATTCGAAGCACGAAGCACGAAATTCGAAACAAATTCGAATGTTTAAAATTCGAATGACCAAAACGGGAGAAATGTTTTAAACATTAGAATTTCGGATTTCGAACATTGTTTCGGATTTCGATATTCGGATTTCGGATTTTATAGCTCATCACATATCTTTTGGGTAAACGATGTCTTGATATTCGAGA
>CAYNSZ010000043.1:413-9080 GCA_964400075.1 uncultured Planctomycetia bacterium | reverse complement strand
CCGGAAAACTTCATTTTCAACAGCACGTATGGCGCTTCAACGAATGGCGTTACCATTTCCGGCAACGGAGACTTTTACGGTGCGATTTATGCCCCTGATACCCAGGTGAGCGTTACCGGCAACGGCGATGTGTTCGGTTCCCTTATCGGCAATACCGTGCTGATTTCCGGAAACGGGGATATACATTACGATTCGGCTTTGGCCAATTTAGACCACGGCACGCCCACGTATTCTGTGCGGTCCTGGCGTGAGGGCAGCGACCTTTACCTCCTCCAATGAATATCCTCTCCTTAACTCATCGACAAATACAGAGCCCATAGAAGCAATAACCAATTGCTTGTTGATGCAATTTCTTTGCTTACCGTGATTATAGCCGTTGTGCTGGGTTTCAGACGATAAACCTCATCGCCCAGCAGCCAGCGGGGCCATTAATTGACACCCCCTTCAAAAGATGATAAGATTAATTCTCCTTCGCTGTTGTCAGGGCTTAAGCCTCGCGACCCGGCATGCCGAGGCGGACACAGGCGAAACGGACCGGAGGCTCCAGGTTAAGAGGAGAAAACACCTTCGTTAAAACCTCAGTGAAACCTTTCCGAAGCTTAAGCCTCTGGCTGGAGCGGAGGAGGGTATATCCAGCTACCACGTGCATGCGCGCGGGGCTCCATTACCTACGATCATGGAGGCAAAGAATTCATTTTCCGGTTTAAGTCTGCGCAGGAAATTGTGGATAGCTATTTCGCTGTCCACCTTAATTCCCCTCCTGGCGTTTTTGTTTTACTTTTCCAGCCAGTGGGTGACTTTTTGGACTATACTCAGCCTGCCGCTGGTGGTTTTTGCCGGCTGGGCCATTGTTTTTAAAGTCATTACCGCCATTCGCCGACTCACCCGGCACTCCACCCATGCCCTTGCCAGTATCGGCGTGACCGCGCCCTCAATTATTGACGAAATGCAAGGGTTGGAAGCGGCAATCAATCTGCTCACGGACAAAGTCAAGACCGGTTTTACCCAGCTTAAGGAGTATACCGAGAAGAGCGAGAAGCTCAATCAGGAAGTTTCGCGTAAAGTCATTATCCTCTCGGCTCTTTTGCAGGCAAACGATTTATTCGCCAAAGACACTCCTGCCGAAGAGATAGTGAAATTCCTCACTCACCATCTCAAGCAACTTCTGGGCCTTGAGCTTTGTTTCTGCGCCTTGCGTATCGGCCCGGGCCAGGCTCTGAAGCTGCTCTCTTGCCTATCGGCTGACCCTGAGCGGATCGAGCGCTTCATCCGGGAAAAGGGGAGTGACCTTTTACATATCCGTAAAACCATAGTGCTGGATGCGGACAACCGCCACGATTTCTACGCCTCATTATCGCAGGAGCTGCAAACCAACAATGTGGCGCTTACCCCGATAGCCTTAAAGGCGAATGTCGTGGGTATGGTCGGCATCGGCAATAACCTAAAGGATTTTCGTTTCAGTAAAGACGATTTTGATGTCCTGAGCTTGTTTTCTCATATCCTTACCTTAATATGGGAACACGAGCAGTTGTCTTCAAAAATCCAGTCGCTGGAAGTCGTGGATTATTTGACCGGCCTGTATAACCAGCGCATGTTCATTGAACGCCTTGATGAGGAAATCAGGCGTGCCATCGCCTATCAGCGGCCCTGTGGTTTTATCAGCCTCACCATAAGCAATTATGAGCACTATCAGAAAACCAGCGGTCTTATCGAAGCCGAAAAGATCCTGAAGGAAGTCTCGACTATTTTCAAGGAAAGTTTAAAGAGCATTGACATTGCCGGTAGAATCGGCCCGAACGCTTTGGGAGCGATACTCATCGAGACCAACAAACGGCAATCGAAAAAAATTGCCGAGGAATTACGACAGAAACTGGTCAAGATGTTCGGGGGTAAACTTGAGTTTTGTTTTTCGGTCGCCGAGAGCCCGGTTGACGGCACCAGCTCCGGTCAGCTCATGGATTTCGCCGCGGCCAGCGGCAGCGTATAACCAGGAACAGCAGAGTATGAAATTTGATAAAAAAATCGATAAGCCTTTAGGCCAGATTTTAATGGAGCGGGGAGTCATCAACAACGAGCAGCTGGTAAGAGCGCTCGAAGCCCAGAAGCGCGACGGCGGTTTAATCGGAGAGGTCATCGTGTCCTTGGGATTTGCCAAAGAGGAGGACATCGCCTACTGTCTTTCCTTGCAGTTCGGCTATCCGTATCTGCCGCTCTATAATTATGAGATTTCTCCGGAAGTGGCCAAGATGGTCCCGAAGAACGTATGCAGCCACTATTGCCTGGTGCCCATAGATAAAATCGGCAATACCCTTACCATTGCCATGTCAAATCCTCTGAATGTTCAGGCTATTGAAGACCTGGAAGAAATTATCCAGTGCGATGTTCAGATATTCGTCAGCACCCCCTCAGACATTCGAAAAAGTATAGAGAAGTTCTACTGAGTTTGCAGCATCGCCTGTGCGCGTAGCGGGACAGCCGCGGGTTCCCGCAGCAGCCGCTCCGGTTAACCGGATTATGAAACGTAAGCCCTTCAGCGATTATTTGATTGAACGAGGGCTCCTGACGCAAGCTGACCTCGATAAGGCCTTAACCACCCACAAAAAACGCGGTGGTTCCCTGGTCGAGACGCTTATCAAGCTCGGCTATATCAAGGAAGACCAAGTCATTGACATACTCTCAAGCTTCCTGTCGATTCCTCCGGTCCGCATCCGTCACCTCAACATCCCCAAGGAAATTTTAGCGCTGGTCCCTGAGCACCTTGCCCGGGAACACCTGGTCGTGCCTATCGGTAAAATCGGAAACACTATCACCATGGCCATGGCCGACCCCTTAAATGTCCTGGTTATCGATGATTTAAAAAAAATCACCAAGTGCGAAATCAACCCGGTGATAAGCCCCTTTTCTGAAATCCAGGATGCGATTACCAATTACTACCTCAAAGCTCCCACCGAGTCCATCGAAGATATCATCAAGGACCAGCAGATCGACAGCCTGACCATCATCAAGGAAACCAGGAAGGAAGAGGCCCGGGAAAGCGAGATTGTCCGTTCCATTGAAGAGGCGCCGGTGATTAAGTTCACCAACAGTTACCTGCGCAAGGCGGTTGAAGATAAGACCTCGGATATCCTCATCGAGCCCCTTGAGAACGCAAGCAGAATCCGCCTGCGCATCGATGGAGTGCTCAGGGAACTCGAGACCTTCCCCGCGAAAATTCACCCCTTCGTTATCTCGCGGGTCAAAGTCATGTGCAACTTAAATATTGCCGAGCACCGGCTTCCTCAAGAGGGCCGCTTCCGCGGCAAGATACTCAATAAAAACGTTGACTTCCGGGTTTCGATTCTGCCTTCGAGCCTCGGCGAGAAGGCCGCTATCCGCGTTCTGGATAAGACCACGGCGCTGCTGAATCTTGACCTTTTGGGATTTGAAGATGATGTATTGAAACAGCTCAAAGAGGACAGCTTAAAATCGCACGGTATGCTCTTAAACTGTGGCCCGACCGGCGTCGGGAAAACCACCACCCTTTATTCGATCATAAGCCATATCTATAGTCCCGAGAAAAATATCGTAACCGTGGAGGATCCCATTGAATACCAATTACGGGGCATTAACCAGGTAAACGTCAATCCGGCCATAGGCTTAAGTTTTGCATCAACCCTGCGTTCTATCCTGCGGCAGGACCCGGATATCATCATGATCGGAGAAATCAGGGACGCGGACACTGCTGACATGGCCATCAAGTCTGCACTTACCGGCCACCTTGTCCTTTCCACGCTCCATACCACAACCAGCGCCGGCTCCATCACCCGGCTCATCAACATGGAGGTAGAACCGTTTTTGCTTTCTTCGACCTTAATCGGCGTTCTCACCCAGCGGCTTTTGCGGGTACTCTGCCCTAAGTGTAAAGAAGTCGCTGAGCTCGTCCCTGCGGTCAGGGAGAAATACCGGATAGCTCAGAAAGCCGTCATTTATAAACTCAAGGGCTGCGACGCCTGCCAAAAAACCGGTTACAAGGGGAGAGTGGCCCTCTGCGAGTATTTATCGGTGAATCCCGAAATAAAACGGTTGATTAACTCCTCTGCTTCAGAGCCGACGATTAAGCGACAAGCGCGCCTGCTGGGCATGCGTACCTTGCGGGAAGACGGGATAGTTAAACTCGAGAAGGGGATCACTTCGCTTGAAGAGGTGCTCAAGGCTACTAATGCTGACGAGCCTCTCAAAAAGTGATGAACCCTGCCAAGAGGCGCGTATGAGTAAGGCCCTCGTGAAAAAGACAGCGGGATTTTTACCGCACTAAAGCAGCTTGAGCCTCCGCGGGATGCACATTTGCGCAAGTCCACATGACCGTAAAAGAGAAGATTACCGAGTATATCCTGAGCAAGAAAAAGGCAGATAAGAAACGCCTTCTTGAAGCCGTTCAAAAGGCGAGCGGTTTCAACGATTTCAAACAACTGCTCATCGAAAACAGCTTTATCAGCGAAGAAGAGCTTTTGCTGATTTTTTCCAAGGAACTAAAGATTCCATTCCTGGACCTTAAGAAATACAAGATACCCGCCACTAATCAGGGGCTTCTTCCCCAGGAGATCGCCTTCAAATATAAGGTGGTCCCGCTGTGTAAAATCGGCGATGTGCTCACCCTCGCGACCGCAAATCCGCTCGATGTCATCGTCCATGACGATATCAAGATTATGACTAACTCCGGCAAGATTGATTTAGTCCTTTCCCGCGAGGAAGATATTGCCAAGGCCCTGGCCGCGCTGTATAGGACCGTTGACGATATCACGCAGACCCTGAGCCAGGAAGAGGAGTCGCCTGACATGGTGGATGTCGTCGATGCCACGCAGCGGCAAGAGGAAAAAGAGGATTTAGAGAGCCTGGTCAGCGAAAGCAAACGCCCGCCCATTGTGCGGGCAATTGATATGATCGTCTACAACGGACTTAAGAAGCGCGCCTCTGACATCCATATCGAGCCCTACGAGGATAAGTTATTGGTTAAGTACCGCATCGACGGAGTCCTGCGGGAAGACTTCAGCTTCCCCAAACGAAACCAGGACGCGGTTATTGCGCGCCTTAAGATTATTTCTTCGCTGGATATCACCGATTCCCGCCTGCCCCAGGACGGCAGGTTTAAAGTCAAATTCGAAAACCGGGAAATAGACTTCAGAGTTTCATGCCTGCCTACTAATTTCGGGGAGAAGTTCGTCTTGCGGGTGCTGGATAGAGAGAGCCTGTCGATTGGATTGCAAAAATTAGGATTTTCCCCAAAACCCCTTATCCAGTTCGAAGCAGCGGTCCAAGCTCCCTTCGGTATTATCTTGGTCACCGGGCCTACCGGCTCAGGCAAATCAACCACGCTCTATTCGATTATCAATCAGATTAATACCCCAGAAAAAAATATCGTCACCATCGAAGACCCGGTTGAATACCATCTTGAAGGCATTACCCAGATTCAAGTCCATCCCGAGATAGGCCTTACGTTTTCGTCAGGCCTGCGCTCGGTATTGCGCCAGTCACCGGACATCATCATGGTCGGTGAGATCAGGGATACCGAAACCGCTGACATAGCCATTAAGGCTTCTCTGACCGGTGAAATCATACTTTCGACCTTGCATACCAATAGCGCCGTGGGGGCAATCACGCGTTTACGCGACATGGGCACCGAGCCGTTTCTTTTGGCCTCTTCCCTGGTCGCCCTCACCGCGCAGCGGCTGGTACGCACGCTCTGTCCAAAATGCAAAACAAAGTACACCATTGATGAGGACCTCATGGAACGGCTTGGTTTGGGCCCGTTGTTAAAAGCGCACGGCGGCGTGCGTGAGTTGTATGAAGCAGTAGGCTGCGCCCATTGCAATCAGACCGGCTATCGCGGCCGGATAGCGATTCTTGAAATCATATCCTTAGATGATACAATTAAAGAGATGATTATCGAAGAGCGGTCCGAGGCGGATATAATTGATTATGCCCGCAAGCACCGGGAATTTAAATCCTTGCAGGAAGACGGGCTGTTAAAATGCCTGGAGGGTGTTACTTCGATTGAAGAGATTATGAGGGTGACCTTAGAATAAGCTTACGCGCGCCAAAGAGGCAGGCATGAACCTATACTCCTATACCGTAAAAGATCAAGAAGGAAAAATCCTGAAAGGTATTTTTGAAGCTGAATCCCAGGAAAAACTCATCGCCCATTTTCATAAGCAGGGCAGCATTATATTCTCCATCACCGAGACAAAGAAAAAACATTCAGCCCAGCGCCGGGGTAAGGTCAAAGTCGAAGATCTGGTAGTATTTTCCCGCCAGTTTACCACCTTGATTGAAAGCGGCATACCAGTAGTTGAATGCCTGACTATTTTGCAAGAGCAAGTCGAAAACGCTTATTTTAAGAGGGTCATAGCCGATACCCTGAAAGACGTGCGGGAGGGGGCTGCGCTTTCTCAGGCCCTGGCACGGCACCGGAACGTATTTCCTGAAATATATTTGAGCATGGTTGAGGCGGCTGAAATTTCAGGAAATCTGCCTTCGATATTGGACCGGGTGTCTTTGTATCTTGAAAAGAGCAACGCTCTTCGGAAAAAAGTAACTTCCGCTCTCTATTATCCGGCAGTGGTCATTTTAATGGCCTTAAGCATCACTGCCTTTTTGATGTTCAGGGTGGTCCCCACGTTTAAAGATATATTCGCAGGCCTGGGCCATGAGCTGCCTTTGCCCACACGGGTTCTGATAGGCATTTCTGATTTTTTAACCACCCGGGAGACCATTATCGCTTTAGTCCTCGGCCTCATCGTCGGCAGCGTCGGCCTCGGCAAGTACATCAGTTCGCCGGGAGGAAAGAAAGTATTTCACCGTACCCTGTTGCGGCTTCCGGTATTCGGAGAATTGATCCGCCGGGTGGCTATTGCCAGGTTTTCCCGCACCTTCGCAACCCTGATAAAGAGCGGAGTGTCGATTGTCAAATGCCTCGATATCGTGGGCAAGACCTCCGGCAATAAGATCATCGAGGAGGCAGTGGTCGATGCAAAAAAAGCCATTCAAGAAGGCCAGCCTATCTCGACGCCGCTTGAGAAAACCGGTGTGTTTCCGGTGATGGTGGTAAAGATGATTTCGGTGGGCGAGAAGAGCGGCCGGCTCGAAGACATGCTTACAAAAATTGCCGAATTTTATGAAGAGCAGACTGATGCCATGGTGTCAGGCCTTTCCAGCTTAATCGAGCCGGTGGTTATTGCCTTCCTGGGCGTAGTGGTCGGCGGTATTGTCATAGCTTTATTTATGCCCATTATTACCATTACCCAGTATATTGGGCATTAGCCAATAGGGGGGGTGTTTGAGGTTTAATTTTTTTATAATATATTGAATAACAATTAGTTATGATAAAATATCTCTCACGCCACCAGCCATTGACAGTAAAGCCAATAAATGGTATATTTTAATTGGGTTTATTTATCTTATTTTTTATCAGGGCTCTTTGAAAAGGAGGTGATAAAAGCGCAAAACGCAAGAGCCTTGATGAGCCGAAACGGAGGTGTAGAATGAGATTGAAAAAGGGTTTTACTCTTGTAGAAATCATGATCGTGGTCGCCATCATCGCTTTGCTTTCAGCGATAGCGATTCCTAACCTTTTGCGCGCTCGTTCCCAGGCGCAGGAAGGGACCGCATCCTCAGCAATGCACACCATTGTCGCGGCTGAAGTTGCCTACCGGGCGACACATGCGAGCTACGCAGCCTTGGCCGCGCTTGACGACGAGGATCCGCCGTACATCGATTCAACTTTGGCTGCCGGTAATAAGCAGGGTTTCACCTTTGCCTCCGGCGGAGTCAGCGCAAGCGAGTTTTACGCAACCGGTGCGCCTCAGACCTTGACCCAAGGACATACTTTCTATGTTGATGAGGATGGCGTGCTCTGCCGTTCTGATGCTGCCAACACCGCTGCGCCAACAGCTCATACGGGAAGTGGCTGTCCAGCGAACTTCTCAGAAGTTCAGTAAACCAAAAGTTTAGTAAAGACCACAAGGGCGGTGGCAAAAGCCACCGCCCTCTTTTTTTTACTCGGTACGCTGTGTAAGATGGGACTGTTGCGAAACGCAACAGTCCCTGATTTCAGCGATTAAAACTTGATTACAGTGATTAAAATTGTTAATGTTTTCAATCGTTGGAATCTTTTAGTAATCATTGTAATCAGGCGCTGGTGCATTATGCAACAGCGCCAAGATTAGGAACGTTTACGAAGGATTACCACCAAAGACATACCCAGAGGCGGTTTTATTTTTTTCTCAAGCGGTTTAACCAGACCAATGAGCATGTTCATGAGTGCGTAGTTTTCATCTTTCTGATATTTTTGGCGAAGAAGTCTGCCCTTTACGAACCAGCCGGCAACACCGATACAATTAAAATAATAGCAGCGGATGATTTTCACTGGTTCGTCTTTTACGTAGGACAAAATTGCTTGTTTCGTATAGCGGCGAAAATGATTGTCCAGGCTATCGAGCGTCCCGTAGAGCCAGCCAAAAGCAGGAACCAGTATACAGATATGGCCGCCGGGGGTAGTGCCTTTAATGATATTGCTCAGGGCTGTCCGGTCATCCTTAATGTGCTCAAGGACATTGACGCACATGCTTGAATCGATGCGGTTTTGTCTCATCTCCTGAACTGCTTGGGGGCTGGTTATATCACCGCCGCCGG
>CAYNSZ010000043.1:0-342 GCA_964400075.1 uncultured Planctomycetia bacterium | reverse complement strand
GCCGAGATAGAGAGATTTGTCTTTTAGAAAATAAGCAAAATTTCCCAAGCCGCAGCCGATATCAGCGACCCGTTCGCCCAGAAACGGCGCACATTGTTCAAACTGCCAGGCAAGATACGGTTGGGCAAGCTTTCCCCAGCGTTGGTAAAAGGCAAGATGGGTTTCGTCCTTGCATGTTGGCTGTGGGCAGGCAGGATGGTACATGTACGCGTATGTTCCTTATGGGTTTAGGGTTTGTATTTCCATTATACGCATTTATCGAAACTCCTGCAAGCGCAAGAGCCCTTTATCCGCCTTCGTGAGATGCCACGGCCCTGGCCGTGCCTGCCCGCCGCAGCCTCG
>CAYNSZ010000042.1:0-9126 GCA_964400075.1 uncultured Planctomycetia bacterium | reverse complement strand
TTTTTTCGGTGCCGCAAGGCTTAATAGGGAACTCCGTGATCTGCCAGAGGCAGAAAGTCGGAGACACTCCCGGTGCTGTGATCCCCTCCTTAAGCACTAAAAGCTTAAGGAAAACCCTTTAGCGTAGAGCGTCACTGCCCACAAGGCGGGAAGGCAGCTAAAGAGTTGGGGAAGTCAGAAGACCTGCCGGAAAAATCGAGGTTGGGCTTTGTGCGTGGACAAAAGCCTGATTTTTTATTTCGGGATAAGAAATAAGGGTGCACCCCGGCAAAAACGCCGGGGTATTTTTTTTAAGGAGGTGAGGTCAAGGCGGATTTACAAAGCCGGTAAAGTGTAGTTCTTCACTCTTTCGGTAACGGCCAGGGTAGCGAGGCCCGTATAATTTAAAATGAAATCCCAAATCCCAAATCGCATTTTGGATTTTGGTATTTTGGTATTTGGAATTTCAAAGAACGTCCCGCAGAAGGCGAGAGGCATCGTGACCGTAGCCTAAAGACGTTACCGTATTGGTTAGGTAGTGCACGATAGGTAGGAGTGTCTTCGGGTTTTTGTGTCATCCGGATAGGTAAAGGAAGTGAAGGTGTAAGTCCTTCCGCTGCCCCGCAACGGTTATGTCGTTGAGTCCCTGCCTGCTGGCAGTCAGGGACTCAACGATGAGCCCGGTCTATTTCCTATCCGGGAAGTATTTTCGAGGGAGAAGAAAGGAGTAGGTATGCGATTGACCATTATCACTTTTATAGCTACATTTTTTTTCGTTTCAATCGTTAAGGCTTCGGCCCAAGAGAGTAGCTCGAGCGGCCGTTACGGAATTGATTTAGGCGAAATAGTCATAACCGCCTCGAAGCTTGAGCAGGTTTACAAGTACGCCACCCAAAACATAAGCATTGTTTCCGATGACGACATTGAAGCCAGCGGAATTACCGAGGTTACCGAAATACTCGAATTATTGCCATCGGTGGATATTCTTGAATTCGGGTCTTCAGGCTCGGTGCGTTCAGTACATACCCGCGGCGCGGCCTCGACTCAAGTGCTTACCCTCATCGACGGCAGGCCTGTCAATACCCCCCGCGACGGGGTAACTGACTTTAACCGGATATCTCTTTCCAATATTGAGCGCATCGAGGTCTTGCGTGGACCGGCAAGCAACATCTACGGCGCCAATGCCGTGGGCGGGGTGATAAACATCATCACCAAATCCGGAAGCGAGATCCCCGAGACTGGCCTTTTATATAAATACGGTTCTTTTGCCACAAACCTCGCCAGTTTCACCCACGGCCGTAAAGTGAATAGTGTCGACTATTTTCTGGCCTATGATTATGCCACTTCCGGAGGTCATCGCGACAACAGCGATTCTTTAAGCCACAACGGAAATCTAAAAGTGGGGTATGAGTTTAATCCGGATAACCGCTTGAGCCTGTCCAGTGGTTATTACAACTCCGAAGCCGGCTCTCCTTCGCAGGTAAGCTTCCCTGACCTTGACGATCGTCTCTACGCGTTCAATCAGTATTTTGACCTTACCTATACCGGCACCCTGATTGCCGGTCAGGAATTGCTGCTTAAGGCCTACCAAAATTGCGACCGGTTTGAATTCACGGAAAGTTTTTCTCCCTTGGACCAGGATACCCACGATACCACTCTCTACGGGATTGAGACCCAAGTTTCACAAACCCTGTTTGACCGGTTCAGAACCGCGGTTGGCTATGATCATAAGATATACCGGTTGGACAGCTCAACCAGCGCGAAGCATTCTTATTTTGCCAACGGCGCTTACTTTGAATCGGAAGTCGATGTCTTCAAAGAAGATAATTTTTTCCTGACCAACGGTGCGTTGAAAGGCGGGGTACGTTGGGACGATTATTCCCATTTCGGCGACCGGCTCTCTCCCAGTGCCAGCTTCAGTGCATGGGTTTTGGATACCGTGAAGCTTCATGCGCTGTGCGCAAAATCATTCCGCGCGCCGACGTTTAATGACCTCTATTGGCCCCGGGAAGAGTGGTTCTGGATGGGGTTTTCTCTGGGAGGCGCTGAAGGCAACCCCCGGCTTGGGCCGGAGGAAGCCGTGTCCTACGAAGCAGGTATCAGCACCTATCTTTTCCAGCGTTTCAAAACCGACGTGACTTTTTTCAAGACCGAGTTTGAAGATTTGATTGAGTGGACGGTTGACGGTGCTGGCTGGTGGAGGCCGAATAATGTAAGCTCAGCCACGATAAAAGGCGTAGAATTGGAAACCGAGCTGGTCAAGAAAGAGAATTTTAAAGCTAATTTGAATTACACCTATCTTGAAGCACTTGATAGCGAAACCGACAAATGGCTCATATACCGGCCCCGCCATTTATATAAGTTGCGCTGCGCCTATGCTCCGTTTGAGAAAATCGAGCTGGGCATGCATTTTATCTGGAAGACAAAACGCTTTACCGATAGCGCTAATACTCAGATACTTGGACATGACTACCTCATTAACCTCAATGGGTCTTATCAGCTCAATGACTGGATGAAGCTTTTATTTGAGGTTAAAAATGTACTTAACCGGTCGTATGAGGAGGAACGAGGATTCTCGATGCCTTCGAGAGCATTTTACGGGGGGGTTAAGATCGAGTTTTAGTTCTGGGGTTTGTGACCGCCGGGATTATTGACAGCTAAGCTGTGCTGACCGCTGTTTTTACTTAATTTTAGAATTAAGTACTTGTAATATATTCACGCCTTTGCTATACTAAGAAAAAAAGGGGGCGAGTATGGATTGCGGAGAGATTAAAAAAATTATCCCACGTTACTATAATCATACCGCAAATGAAGAGGAGATAAAAAAAGTAGAGGAGCATCTATGCGTCTGCCATGAGTGCCGTCAGCTCCTGGGCGAGCTTATGGATCAAGTTGCCGAGGCCAACGAAGCCGGTAACTTGCCTGCAGAGCCGGAAGAGATGCAGATTATATCTCCGGATGAAATCGGCAGCATTCCGTCGTTCCAAGATTCTGAAGGAAAAGAAGAAAAACCAGCAAAACCCTTCAAAGACGATTCCCTAAGCCAGGAGCCAGATCCCAGCTTAGAGTATTTTCCCGGCAAAAGCCTTGAGGAAAGCGTGAAAAAACACAAAGAATCAGTTCCTGATAAAAAAAAGAAGCGCCCCTTTTCCTCCGAGGGCGAAACGGATACAGCCGCTGGTTTGGGACAACCGCACCAAGTAACTCCGGACTTTGACGCTTCTTCTGGTGCCAAACAGTCCCCGGATAAGGAGAAGAAGGCTGCCGGCGCGAAACCAAAACCTTCAGCCAATGAGCCGGCAGGGCCAAAAGATATAAACGATATGGATGAAAAAGAGCTGGATGAGTACCTGAGCCACAAGATCCAGTCTCTTTCTGCGAGCAGCACCAAAGTTCCTGATATTTCAGATTTAGGCAAGCCTGCTGAAACAGAACCGGCAGCTGGAGAAGATTCTGATATACCAACCATCGATGATGAATTCTCCGAGAAAAAATCTTACGGCTTCAAAAAACAGCCGGTTTTCTCGCCGGAAGAAAACGTAGGGGATGCTACTGATGCATCCGAGGAACCGTCAGAACCGATAGAACCTCCCGTTGCCAAGCCAGCCCCTCAGGCGCCTTCTGAGCCCTGGGAGGATGCAAAGCCTCCAGTTAAGCCAGCCCCTTCCGTGCCTGAGCCAGCGGCAGAGCCAGAACTTTCGGCCATAGAGGAGGTACCTGTCCAGTCTTCGGCGCCAAAGCCTCCGCAAAAAGACTTTACGCATGTAGGCGAACAACATAATTATCCCCTTGACGAACGGCCCCTGCCTGGAAATTCGGCCGGGTTGTTTGAATACATAGCCATCGCCATCGCCTTAGGAATTCTGCTTATCGGCATTTATCTTTTCACAAAGGGTTAACTTTGATACAGACACTATTGTTGGGCATTACCCAAGGGTTAACCGAATTCCTCCCCATCAGCAGTTCCGGCCATTTAGTGTTAATGCAAAGAATGTTTCAAGGCCTGGGGCCTTTACGTCCGGAAACACTAGAACCTTTTTTTGTTTTTCTTCATAGCGCGACGCTCCTGGTCATAGCGTTGTTTTTGCTTAAGCGAGTCAGGATCTTATTTTCCGCTCAATTTTTTCCTCACGTGTTCCTGATTACTTTTATCACTGGTTGTGTGGCACTGGGGATCAGGCACTATTTTCACGATAACCTGTTTGGAAATAAATTTTTACTGGCCTTGTGTTTCCTGGTTAACGCAGGAATACTTTTAAGCGTCAGGAATGACCCCCGTCAACGGAAATGGCAATCTATTAGCTGGAAAGATTCAGTAATTATCGGTATTCTCCAGGGGATTGCCTTCATGCCCGGCATTTCCCGCTCCGGCATAACCATTACCGGCTTCCTCAAACGAGGATTTTCAAAAGAAGAGGCGTTCATGCTTTCCTTTCTCATAGGAATCCCGGCTATTGCCGGAGCTTTTTTTGTTGAGTGCGGAACTTTAATGCAAAGTAAATTTCCCTTGTCGTTTCTTGCCATGGGTTTTGTAAGCGCTGGGGCGGCAGGTTTTCTGACTCTGGGTTTATTGCGACGTATGGTGATAGCGGATAAATTCAGGAATTTTGCCTACTACTGCCTGGCCCTTTCTCTCGTAACCCTTTTTGTATGAAGATAAACGTCCGTCAGAAACAAAACGTAGTGGTATTGGATTTAGAGGGTAATATCGATATCAACGCTTCGGTTTTAGTTGAAACCGTGGGAAAGGTTTTAGACAACAAACTTTCAGATATTATCTGCAATTGTGGCGGCGTTAACCTGGTTGACTACGTGGGAATTTCGCTTATCGCGGTTGTCTATAAAAATATCCTGAATCATCAGGGAAGTTTGCGGCTGTGCAACGTGCCGTGCCATGTGATGAAACTTTTTTCCATTGTAGGCCTTGACCGGGTATTTTACTATCACGCGACCGAAGAAGAGGCGTTTGAGGCTCTGCAGAAAGATAAAAGAATCGAGCATGTCAGCCGCCAACCCCTGCGGCGGCGTTTTAAGCGGATACCGCTTAAAGCCGCCATCGAATATAAGCAAAAATTTGTGCGGGGGCAACAATGGCATAAGGGTAAAATCATCAATTTGAGTGCCGAGGGTATCTTTATGACGGCCGAAGAGATTTTTACTATCGGAGAAGTCCTGGTTACCCGTGTATATCTTTTGCCTCAGCCCGGTATTATTGAAGTTGAAGCGCGGGTCGCCTGGACAGCAGATAAAGACATTCAGGCTCAGGATTATCCGGGTATGGGTATTGAATTTATTAATATTTCCAGTCAGCAACAGCGCCAGATTCTGGAATTTGTCGAACGGCATTTGAGTCAGCTTGCGCCTTAGACCCCTTCACAGCTTGACAGAAACTACCGTTTGAGTAAGATACTAATAGGGGCCGCAGCCGATAGGTAACGGGGCAAGGCGCGCGCCGGAGGAGATGGCGTCCAAAAAAGGAGAGCGGCATGGGAATATGGCAAGGATTCAACGCACGAGCAAAAAAATTAACTTTTCTTGACATTGAGCTTCTACAGGTTACTACAGTCTGTTTTACCGTCCTGGTGATTAAATTTGCTCCCCGTATCATCATTATCCGTAAGGAGTTGTTTATTGCGCTTCTTATTATTTCGGCAATAAAGCCACTCTATGATTTTTGGTTTAAAAAGTAATCAGCAGTCTGCGAAAAGGAGGTCTCATGCCGTATGATAGCAGTTTAGATGAAAAGCTGTATGCTGATTCCTGGGAATCGGATATCACCCGGATCAATATCAGTGTTTATTCCTATAACAAGGGTCCGCGGAAGGTCCAGATTACCCGGGAAAACAAGGATTCCACCGGTAATTTTCGCTTCACCAAACTCGGGAGACTATCGAAGGAAGAGCTCGAAGCTATTACGCCCATGTTACAAGCAGCCTCAGGACATATGTAGGGATAAATTAGTTTTTAGCAGGAAGTAATATGCGTCTAATCTGTTGTATCCTGATAGCGGCTCTTGGTTCTGGCTGTTTGGTTCTGTCGGCATTGGCACATTCCGAATATGTTTTCGGTCCCGGCGACTACCTGATTTATTCAACCGTCCTGGATACCTGGTTCGCTCATGATTTGACCAGAATTACCCTTATCCGGGATCGCACGGCTTTAGGGATTCCCAAGGAATCTCTCGAGGCGGAGTTAGCCTACGTTGCCAGTCAATTATTGGGTGTGCGTCCTGATACTATTAATGATTTTAAGGGCAAAAATATCCAAACCTACGCCTTGGAATCCTTCATCACTCAGCGTGCCGCCTACACCATTGTCCCTGAGGCGGAGATTAACGCATTATTCAGCTATCCCGATGGGTGGGGCAGGTTTTATCAGCACTATCCTGATTCAGACGGGTTGCTCGTGTTTTCGCGGGTGGGCTTCAGTATGCATGGCGGCCAGGCTTTAGTGTACGTTGCCAACCAGTGGAATAATTTCTCCGGCGCGGGACTCTACGTGTTGTTGAATAAAGCAGACGATGGTGCCTGGGAAATAAGCCAGACCGTGCGGGTCTGGCATTCATGGCTTCCTGAAGAAGAAGTTTCGCCCGAAGTTGAGCCCACTACCTACCACAAATTAGTACCTTAAAAAGTTTATCTCCATGGGCCGGGGCGCCGGCCTGACGATTCCAACCCGGATATCGAAAAAAAACTTCAATCTTGCAAACGGGCGAGATCAAATAAGCTTTCTCATTTGAATAGAATCAGCTCATCCTATACGGCAGCTCAGTTCATGGCTGATTTCATTGCCTATTTTGATGCCGATGCTGATTTTAATTTGCACAAGATACGTCAGCGGATAGAAGCGCCGGGGGTTTTAGAACAGCTGATAAAAAGAGCCGAGGAACAGAGAACGCACCCGGTAACTGAATTCTTGAAGGATTTGTTTAGGGAGTTGGGCCAGAGCGGCGAAACTGAGTGGTCAGGAGAATTATAGCGAGGAAAGCTTCCCTTTTACCAGTTCGCTAACTTTCTTGGAATCAGCGCGGACTCCCGCCTTTGCCAGCACGTTTTTCATAACTTTTCCCATATCTTTCATGGTGGTGGCATTTTCTTGGGCCACAGCCTCATTAATGAGGCTGTTAAGCTCTTCGTCAGGCATGGCTTGGGGGAGGTACTGGCTAAGCAGAGACAGTTCCCGTTGGAGGCTGGCCATGAGGTCTTTGCGGCCGGAGGTGACAATGCTTTCTTTGCTTTCCAGCAGGCGTTTTTCTTCTTTTTTGAGAACTGCCATGGCTTGGGGGTCTTCGAGCTTTTTGACACGGAGTTCCATAGCTTGATTCTTAAGGGCTGCGCGCACGAAACTCAGGAAAGTGGCGGTATCTTTGTCTTTGGCTTTCATGGCCATGACATAATCATTATAAATTCTATCTTCCAACATACCATTAATTGTATCAGAATCCTATCGAGAATCAACCCTCCAAATTTTCCCGGTTCTTAACCCGTGTGACGGCCAGGGTAGTACTTCGTTGGACTCAGTATCCTTCGAAGTATCCTGAGTAGCATCGAAGGAACACTTTAGCCTCGCTTTGGCTCGGCCAAAGTATCAAGATATTTCAAGGATAAAGACGTTTTTGAAAGCGTTTTCGCAGGCGATGAGTGCGCAGAAATTCATCGGTAATTTTGTGATACCTTCGTTTTATATAAAATTATGTTATAATTTTATAGTCAGAATGGTTATATATACAAAGGGGGTGCAATGCTGGTAAAAGAAGTTATGACTAAAACGGTGGTGACGGTTCCTGAGACCATGGGGATACGGCAACTGGCAAAGTTACTTATTGAGAAAAACATAAGCGGCGCTCCGGTACTCGATGCGCAGCGAAAAGTCGTGGGGGTGGTCCGCGAGGAGAGCGTGATATTCCGCGATAAAAAGGTGCATCTTCCTTCTTTTATCCATATTGCTACTGGTTTTCTTACCGTGGGAGTAAAGCACTTTGAAGACGAAATTAAGAAAATTACCGCAGGCACGGTCGGAGAAATCATGGAGAAGAAATTTTGTTCAGTCCCTCCCGATGCGACCGTGGAGGACGTTGCTACGCTCATGATTGAACAAGGCGTATTCTACTGTCTGGTCATGGATAATAATGAGCTCTGCGGAATCATAACCAAACGGGATATAGTCCGTTCCATTGCCCGTGAACAGTGAGAAATCGTATCCAGCGGCAATCAAACTCTTTACCCAAAACAACGTAATGCATTGGCGCATGAAGCGTAAAGCTCTCCGGATTTCTTTCCATTTCAAGGATACATAAACATGGATTTTGCCCTTCTCTTACTCTTTGGTTTGTGCATAGGCGCGGCTTGGCTGGTGGTGCAGTTTTTTTATTCAGAGGAGAAAGAAGCATCTGAAGGTAAAAACTCTTCCTCTGGCATGTCAGGTCTTGAACAGCAAAAAGTCGAAGCTTTGGCCACGCACGCCAAATCTTTGCGCGCAGAGCTGAGGCAGCTTAAAGCTGAAAACGCTGCGCTTGAGCAAATAAAAGCCCAGAGTTCTGATATTAAAAAAGAGTTGGCTGAGCTTCAAGCGAGAGAGAAAGACCTTAAAGAGGAGATTACTCAACATCAGCGGTGGCTTAACGCTCAACAACAAGCCATGAAAAAGGATAAAGAGCCAGCGTATGAGCTGATGACGAAATTGGACAAAAAGGAGAAAGAGCTTGAAGAAGAGTTTTCGAAAAACGTTAATTTGAACCGTTCCCTCAGTCAGACCCAGGGCCAAATTGCTTTTTTGGAAGACACGATCAAACAGCTGCAGGAAAAAAACCTCAGGCTTGACCATCAGTTAAAGCAGCAAGGATTGAGACTGGGAGAATATGTCAAGCAGGTCAACACGCATAGCCGTACCATTAAGGACATGAAAAAGAAAGAAGAAGAAAGCGAATGGATATCGAAGCAGGATTACCAGGTTTTGGCCGAGGAGCTTGCTGAGTTAAAACGGGAATTTGAGCTCAAGCAACGGGAAGTAAGCATGCGCGAAGAAGATCTGAAAAAAATTGACTTAGAGCGAGTGCGCTTGGTGCATCAACTTCATGAAATGCAACGTTCCACTGTTGTGACCGGCTCTCTCCCGGAGGTGGCTGAAGAGAAACTTGAGGTTTCTGAG
>CAYNSZ010000041.1:0-9139 GCA_964400075.1 uncultured Planctomycetia bacterium | reverse complement strand
ACTCAAAAAAGCCATGAAAATCCTTGTTATTTATTATTCGCATTACGGCAATACCGCGTATACGGTTTATAAGCTGGTTGATGCTTTGGCGAAACTGGGCCAGGTCAGCGTTTCCCAGCTTGATTATCAAAAGGGAAGAGCGAACCCTCTGTTGAGGCTTCTATATAAAATCATGCCAGCCCTTGTGCAATTGGCTCCGGTCACGGTGGACATGGCAGGCTTTGACATTTTATGCCTGGGCATCCCGGTTCTGGCGGGCGCTCCTTCCTCGGCGATCTCCAAGTATATTTCCCTTTGCACGAACCTCGACAATAAAAAAATAATCTGTTGCTATGTATATGGTTTAAAAGCTAACGCCCAACGGTGCGCAAAGCAAGTAAAAAGCTTACTGCGGCGTAAGGCCAAAGCTCAGATCATAGAGATGTTTGTCCCCTGGACGCAGGTACACAACGAGCATGATTTGCAGCCGATTATACACCAGGCACTCGTCGAACTAACTCCTTCTGCCTCTTGATCGCTCCTTTCTCCCCATTCGCAGCAATAATACCTCTCCTTTCGCATCGGTCTGCCGTATACAAATTTAGAATTCTGGTAACAATTTTAGGGTAAGTGGTTGGGTAAAGGTAAAGAAGTCGGTTTGGTCCCTGCCTGCGTGCCGTCAGGCAGGCGGCAGGCAAGGGGGTAAGGTAGGTATTATAGAGACCAACTACCTAACCCAACAACCACACTGGCCTCTTTACCCTAACCCAATGACCTAACCCAGATTTTAGTTCAAGCGGTTGGGTAAAGGTTTGGTAGTGAGTTAGGCAGGGGCGAAGGAGAATAAAAAACCCTACCATGAGTCCGTGGAAAGATGTCGCTGTTAAGTCCTGTTCTCATGCACGTGGGCGCCGCATCCTTCCCGCCGCAGCGGGGGGAAAATTTGGCTCCCCAAAAAATTTTTGTAGGCTAAAGCGACATCTCTACATCACGGGACAGGTAGGGCAGTCCATTATAACAGCAAATATTTCCAGGTAAAAGTTAAATTAATCGACCAGAGTAAATCCCGCCTGCGCGCGGTGCGCTCGGCGGGATGTATTTAGCGGAGGCGGGGTTATATAGAGAAACTCAGGGCTTTAGGCCAACAGGTTACCCCCCAGGGTACCCTGGGGGGTAACCTGGGGGGTAGCCCGGAGAGATTCATCCGACCCGCTTAAATAGTTGCAGCCCGATTATGGGAATTGTAGTATAATTAGGAAAATAAGGAGTAGAAAGAGGGGATGTTGGTTTGTATTGATTTATATATCCGCCTCGCCTTCAGCGCTGTAATTCTAGATACCACCTCGCCTATGGCTTCGGTGGTATTAATTCCGCCGCTTTCAGCGGCGTAATTAAGGAGGGCTTAAGATGAAACAGTGGCCGTGGATGATGTTTGTTTTATACCTGTTAGTCGTGGGAATTTTGATTTCGGCAGTCTATGTCCTTTCCTTTTTCCCCACCCAAAAGTATCTGAGCCAGGCGCCCATGGAAACCGCGCTGAGTATTTTTACCTTTCCGCATTTCTGGGTATTATGGGTGGTTCTGCTTATCGCCGAGGTCATGCTTCTGGCGGTACCGGTTTCGCTTGTCGGCCAGCGGCCCGTGAAACGCCGGACACTGCTTTTACCGGTTATCGCGGCGGGCTTGCTTGCTGCCGGTTTATTCGCGGGATTAGTCCTGGTTATTGCTGAAGCCATTATACGTTCGGTTGTCTCGAACGGATTGTTGCTGCTTTCTTTGGCGGTGCTTCTTTTGATGTGGCTCTTGTGGGGGTATTGTTTTTATCGCCTCAGCAAACGAAGCGAGCCGAAAGCGTTCATCGAGCGGCTTTGCCGATACCTTGTACGTGGAAGCATCTTAGAATTACTGGTAGCGGTGCCGACCCATGTTTTTGTCCGTTCGCGTGATTACTGTTGCGCGGGTTTTGGGACTTTTATCGGCATAGTTTTTGGCCTGTCGGTGATGTTGGTGTCGTTTGGGCCGGGAGTTTATTTTCTCTACGCCGCGCGTTTCCGGCAAAAATGCCACAATCCTTCAGTTAAGCCATAGCTGCGAATTCTGGCTCATGTTGACAGGTTGGTTTTCCAGCGATATTATATGAGCGGTGAGCCCGCAGCGTCAGATGTCCGACGCCCCGCTTTATACAAAAATAAAGGGGCGGGGAATTCTCTTGCCAAAGGCGGGGTCATTGAAAAATTATGATTGCCTGGGACGGTATTGAAAGGCGTAGATTTGTCCGGGTCAAAGTTTATTTTAAAACCCACATCTATGACGCTGAGAAGGCCAGCATCATTACTTTTGCGGAAGAAATGAGCGCAAAAGGCATGAAAGTCTCGATTCAAAGAGAGTTGAAGCGTAGCCTCGTTGTCGATTTAGAGATTTACCTCCGGGAAGTCCCTATCGCCTGCAAGGGCCGGGTTGCCTGGGCTAAGCGGGTTGAAGGAGCCTACCTTGAGAGTGGCATCGTTTTTGACACCGGTATTGAGTTTCGCGAGCTGAGTCCAGAAGATCAGAAGCAGATAAAAAATTTTGTCATTCAGAAGAAGAAAGAACAGGAGACCTAACTTCCTCGTTTAGAACGCCCCACCATCCACCCGCCAGAAAAGTCAAGGTCATAGTTCCCTGTAGCACGATGGAGTAGGAGGTATTCATCAGTCATGAGCCGAGCGAAGGCGTGCAATCAAAACCGAATCGCCACCGGCAGGAGGGCCTTAACGCGCATCAAGAGTCAATTGCGCTGCTGCCGGAGTAGAGAAAAAAGTGCCTGTCTTCGCCGCTTTTTTAAAACTGCTCCGGGCCAATACGGGTACGGCGATGTTTTTCTCGGCGTGACCGCTCCCCAGCTGCGCCGTATCGCTGCCGCCCACTCCCGCCTCAGCCAAGGCGCTGTCAGGCGGCTCTTACGCTCTCCTATACATGAAGAAAGGCTCCTGGCCCTGTTTATTCTCATCAGGCAATTTGTAGCAGCGGATGAGACCGGTAAGCGCAAAATCTTCCGATTGTACGTCACCAACACTTCCTGTGTTAACAGCTGGGATTTGGTTGATATTTCGGCGCCCGCTATTGCCGGCGCCTACCTTGCGGGAAAAGATAAACGCCTGCTGTATAGGTTTGCCCGATCAGGATTGCTCTGGGAGCGCCGCATGGCAATTGTGGCTACCCTGTATTTTATACGTCAGAATTCATTTGGCGATACTCTGCGGCTTGCGAGGATTTTGCTGGTTGATGAGCATGATTTGATTCATAAAGCAGTGGGGTGGATGTTGCGAGAAGTCGGCAAGCGCAGCCCGAAAGATCTGAAAATGTTTCTCAGGCAGCACTATCGGATTATGCCGCGGACCATGCTGCGTTATGCCATTGAACGCATGCCTCAAGCAGTGCGCAGGGCGTATCTTTTAGGGATTTAAGGGGCGCTCGTCCACACCAGCCTTTAAAGGCACTGAAGGGGTTTTGTCCAGGGTCTAAATCGCTTGACTTCACCAAGAGGTTGTGATAATCTAAACTCTCAATAGCTGCTTTCATCCGCCTTCGCTCGGTGCCACGGGTATGGCCGTGAAGGAATGCGGGAAAAATTGTTTCTGTTGATTCAGCCCCACGCTGTTATTGCGGAAGGCGGATGACCCTCCGAGGGAGGGTCTATTTATCAGGTGTCTGTGCGTGAGGGCTTCATCCGGACAAAAACAGCTTTATCAAGGCCTGTTACGCCATCGTTTCATAGCTACTATCACTCGAAAACAGTAAGGAAGCGCCTTGTCAGGGTGTTAAAGGAGGTCAAATGAGGCAGCTATTTTTCAAGCTCCCCTGCCTACGGCGGGGGACGCAGAAAAAATAGCGTAGCCGAATTTGACCCCCACACCAATTGACCCGCTAATTTAGTAACTTACGATTGGTGTGGGGGTTTAATTCGCAGACGGCACTGATAGCGAAGACGGCAAGGCCTACCCTTGACAAAAATATTTGTCAAGGGTCTGCTCATTAAAGGAGGTACTCATGCATAGCAGAACCCTTTTTGCGCTCGTGGCTTGTATTTTTTTTCTCAACGGCTGTGCGGTTATCTTTCAGAAGGGGAGGCGTTCGGATATAGAAAAAATTCAATCCTTGCAGGATGAGCTTGACGAATTACGTCGTGCCAAGGATTTGCTCAGCGAGCGCCTGGCAAAGGAAATCGGGGATAAACAGGTACGGCTTCAAATGGCTGAGAAGGGTCTGGTCATTACCTTTGTGGCCGAGGTTCTTTTCGATTCCGGTAAAGCCAAGCTGCGCGAAGAGGGTTTCCCTATCCTCGATAAAGTCATACGAGTCCTGCTAGAAACAGTTCCCGAGAATAAAATCGGCATCGAAGGGCATACTGACAATGAGCCCATCAAATATTCGGGCTGGAAATCGAACTGGGAGTTATCAGCGCAAAGAGCTTTGAGCGTGCTGTATTACCTTGAAGAGAAGGGCATTGCCTCGCAGCGTCTCTCCGCCAGCGGCTACGGAGAACATCAGCCAGTGGCTTCCAACAGTACCGTTGAGGGTCGCCAGCTGAACCGGCGGGTAGAAATTGTCATCCTGCCCCGGTCGGTTAAGCAAGGCCAAGCACAGAAGCCAGGCGCCGTTGAGTCTGAAACGCAAGAGGAGTTAAAGTAGGCTCGCAAGCGGGCAGAACCGCGGCAGGGGGGCAGCGTGGTTGTCCCGGAGGGGAGGGGAATTGGGCATGAAAGATAATCCATTATTGACTAGTTTACTGATTGGACTGATCGTGGTCCTGCTGATATTCGGGGTTTCGCTTCTGGTCAAGATGAATTCACTGGACAGGATGTACAAACAGGGCCTGGCAAAAAATATCGGTTTTGAAAAAACCATGGAAGACTTAAAGTCAGAAAATAATACCCTTCTGGCCACCATCGAAGAAGTGCACGCAACTCTAAAACAGCAACAGGAAGACTGCGAGAAAAAGAACAGCGAGCTCGAGGAGGAGAACCTGAGTCTGGAGAAGCTGAAAGAGAAGCTCGAGGAAGACTTGAAAGAGGAATTAATGAAGCAGCCGCTTACGCCGCAATAGCAGCTTAAAGCGGCAGGATACCGTTGTATTCTTGCGAAGGGGGCAGATGCCCCCTTGCTTTTTATATGCAAGAGGTAAGCCAGCATGAAGAATGCGTCGATGAGTGACATCCCCAACCACGTAGCCATTATTATGGACGGAAACGGCCGCTGGGCCAGGCAGCGCGGCCTGCCGCGCACTGCCGGACACCGCCGGGGAGCGCAGAGAATAAAAGAGATCGTCCTGGAGGCAAAAAAGAAGGGAGTGAAGGCCCTGAGCGTTTATGCCTTTTCTACCGAAAATTGGAACAGGCCCCGCAAGGAGATAGACGTCCTTTTTTCTTATCTCAACCGCTTCCTGGACAGTTACCGGCACGTGCTCATAAGAGAAGATATACGGCTTAAGATAATCGGCCAGCGCCTGCATTTTAGCCCGGAGATCAGAAGGAAGATCAGGATTTTAGAGCACGATACCAGGCAGAATAAGAGTTTTACCTTTATCATCGCTTTAGACTATGGCGGCAGGTGGGACATCGTCAACGCCGTCCGTAACATCCTCAGAGACGCTCAATCCGTTCCCTTTTGCGGCAGCGACGTTGACGAGAGCTTTTTTAGAAAATATCTCGCCCTCGGCGATATTCCCGATCCGGAACTGCTCATCCGTACCTCGGGAGAACAGCGGATAAGTAATTTTATGATCTGGAACCTCGCCTATAGCGAATTTTATTTTACTCCCATTTACTGGCCTGATTTTGATGAAATACAGTTTCATAAGGCGTTGGAAGCGTATGCCAAACGCGAACGGCGTTTCGGCGGTCTCCAAGTAGTGCCGGCCGCGGCGGCTGTCCGCTAAGTCAGCATGAGTAAACGATTGGCTCCCTTTACCATCCTGAGCGTCATCGCTTTTTTCAGCTCCCTTTCGTATCCTCTGTGCGGGTTTGTGTCCACGATGCTTATCACTGTCGGGCTCTACGAATTCTTTTATATGGTCGAAAAAAAGGGGGTAAGGCTGTTTAAACCGCTGGGGCTGGTCCTGGGTGCCCTTATCCCCATAACCATCTATTTCCGTTTTCTGGTCAGCGAGAAATTACAATTTCTGTTTATTGTCCTGGGGCTTTTTGTCCTTTTTCTCATTGAGCTTACGAAAAAAGACACCCACCACGCCGTTTTATCACTTTCAGCGACCGTGTTCGGCGTGCTCTACATATCCTGGTGTTTTAGTTTTCTCATCCGGATACGGCAGCTGCCCGCCGGCGCCATGCTTACGGGATTTCTGGTGCTGGTGACCAAATCCTCGGATGTCGGCGCCTATCTCTGGGGTAAAAGATTCGGAAAGACGCAGATGCTGCAGCGAGTCAGTCCCAAAAAGACTCTTGAAGGTGCGGTGGGGGGTCTTTACACCAGCCTGGCAGCGGGAATGTTGTTTTGTCTGGTCCAGGGTATCAACAGTTACTGGGATTTTGTGGAAAAATTCATTTTAATCAGTGTCCTTGCGGTTATCGCCCAGATGGGCGATCTTTTTGAGTCGCTTATCAAACGGGACTGTCAGGTAAAAGATTCAAGCAAACTTCTGCCCGGCATGGGTGGAGTACTCGATGTCATTGACAGCCTGATATTTACCGCCCCCACCTACTATCTGTATTTGACCATGATGCGCTAGGCGCGCCAGGTATATACTTATGAAACAGGTAATGATCTTTGGTTCGACCGGTTCGGTAGGCAGAAACGTGCTCTCCGTGCTTGCCGCCAACCCTAAGCAGTTTAAAGTTCTGGGGCTCTCGGCTCATAATGACATAAAGACCTTACGCCGGCAGATCAAGGAATTTCATCCCCGCTATGTATGCGTGCGCAACGAGCAAAAGGCCCGGGAGCTTGCGGCACGGCTGGAGGGCGGGGTGCGGCTGTTTGGCGGTGAGACCGGCCTTGAAGAATTCGCGTGTATTGCTTCAGACATTTCGTTCATGGCAATTTCCGGAATCTCTTCGCTTAAGCCCTTGCTGGCTAACCTGGCGCACACCAAGCGCGTTGCGCTCGCCAATAAGGAATCGATTGTCACTGCCGGCCGTCTTGTGTTTCAGCGGGCTCGCGAATGCAACACCGAAATTCTGCCGGTCGACAGCGAGATTAACGCGCTCTTCCAGCTCCTGGACGCAAGGCATCCAGGCCCCGGTGCCGACAGCCAGTTTCGCAGGGTATATCTTACCGCTTCCGGCGGAGCGCTTGCCTCTTATCGCAAAAAGGACCTTAGCCGGCTCACCCAGCGCCAGGTGCTGGCGCATCCCACCTGGAAAATGGGAAAGCGCATTACCGTTGACAGCACTACCATGGTCAATAAGGGATTCGAGGTGGTTGAGACCCACTCTTTTTTCGGGATCCCCTACGATAACATCAGTATTGTCCTTCATAAGGAATCAGCGGTGCACGCCCTGGTTGAATGTAACGACAATTCGCTCTTTGCCTGTATCTATCCTCCGGATATGCGTATGCCCATTGCCCACGCCCTGTATTATCCGCAGCGGTTCAGTGAGTCGGCGCATACTAACTTCAAACGGGAGGTTTCCTTTTCTTTTTCTCCGCTTGAGCGCTCCCGCTATCCGCTGCTGGAGTTGGTTCTTGCCGCGGCCAAGCGCCAGGATAACAGCTTAGTGGCGCTCAATGCCTGTGATGAAGTAAGCATCGGATATTTTCTTCAGAAAAAAATCAAATTTATTGATATCCCAAAAATCATGAGCCGCCTGTTCCAGCAGTGTCCCTCGGCAAAAGTCTCAAGCCTTGAGGATGTTTTTTACTGGGACAACTGGGCGCGGCAGAAGACCGAGGAGTACGTCGCAAAACTATGGAAGCAGTGATCGGATTACTTAATACTGTTCTGCTCATCGCGGTCCTGGTGGTTGTCCATGAGTTTGGTCATTTTATCGCTGCCCGCAGAGCCGGAGTGCGGGTAGAGAAGTTTTCCATCGGCTTTGGGCCGGTGCTGTTTAAGAAACAGGGCAAGCAAACAGCCTTTCTTATTTGTTTAATTCCCCTGGGCGGTTATGTGAAGATGGCCGGCGATGAGCGCCAGCAGTGCCAGGGAGCGGCGGATGAGTTTTTTTCAAAACCGGTATTCACCCGCATGGCTATCGTCTTTGCCGGGCCTTTGTGCAACTATATCCTGGCGTTTCTGCTTTTCTGGTTTATTGCTTTCTGGGGATTCTCATCACCTCAGCCGGTAGTCGGTTCCCTCATCGATGAATTCCCTGCTAAGGAAGCAGGGATCTTAGCCGGAGACAGAATCCTTGCGGTGGACGAGGTGAGGGTAGAGACTTGGGAGCAGATGGCAGGCATTATTTATGAAAAGAGCGGTACGGTGCGTTTGACTGTAGAGCGTGAGGGAACCACCAAGGTTATAGCATCAGGACTGAAACCGGAAGAGAGGCCTGATGAGCTTGGCAGAAAAAAGCAAATCAGCCTCATCGGCATTTCTCCGGAGATTATCAAGTACGATGTGTTTGGTTCTTTTATTGAGGCTGGCCACAGTCTTTTTCTCCAAACCAATCGGTTTTTCAAGGGTATTTACGCTATAGTGGCACGAATTGTGCCGTTTCGCTCCGCGGCTATGGGACCGCTGGGGATTTATTTTCTTACCACCAAATTTTCGCAAGCCGGCATCCTTGCCGTACTCTTCCTGATGG
Source organism: uncultured Planctomycetia bacterium (assembly GCA_964400075.1). Lineage (GTDB taxonomy): Bacteria > Omnitrophota > Gorgyraeia > Duberdicusellales > 4484-171 > JAFGHG01. Next base: position 422 of record CAYNSZ010000041.1, on the reverse strand, counting down.
CGATATTAAGTTTGAGTCTTGCCCTGATCAATTTATTTCCGGTTCCTGTGCTCGACGGCGGCCACCTCATGCTGTTTCTTATCGAAAAGATACGCAAAAAGCAGTTGAGCCAACGCAGCGAGGAGTTTTTAACGCGTCTGGGGATGGCTTTGCTTGGTATGCTGTTTATTTTTGTCTTCTATAACGATATTCGGAGGGGTAATCCGTTTGGCGATAAAAAGGAGGCGGCTGAAACCAGCGAAGAAACCGTACCGGAGCAGTCACCGGCAGGTAATGAATAAGACCAGAGTAGCTACAATCGGCGCGCTTAAGGTGGGGGGTAAGTATCCAGTCAGGATCAAGGGGATGCTTAAGACCTCGACAGATGACCTCAAAGGCCTTATCCGTGAAGCGGAGCAATTAGAGCGCGAGGGGGCTGAGGC
>CAYNSZ010000040.1:5201-9265 GCA_964400075.1 uncultured Planctomycetia bacterium | reverse complement strand
TGGTTAAGCACATTTTCTTGATCGCAGTCGTGATTTTTTTCGCCATGAACATGGGCGCGAGCGGGATTGCGCCGACTTTCTCTGCCATCTATGGCGGCAGGCTCATTAAAAAGAAGCTTGCGATATCACTGTTTACAATATTCGTGCTCCTGGGAGCGGTGACTCTGGGGAGAGGCGTCGTTAAAACCTTAAGCCAGGGGGTATTGCCTCAAGATTGTATGAGCCTAGAAGTTGCACTTATTATTTTGACGAGTGCCACGGTAAGCTTATTTCTGGCGAATATTTTAGCTATTCCCGAGTCAACGAGTATGGTGACCATTGGCGCGGCCGTGGGTACGGGCCTTTATCTTAAACATCTTCAGATAAAAACTTTTCTTTGGCTCGTTCCTTTATGGATAGTTTTTCCTCTGCTTTCGTTTGTGCTCACTTTTTTCTTGTATAGGGTCATCTATCCACCGCATGAGAAAAATTTATGGTTATACCAGAAGATATTCTCGAATGAAGGTAGACTTAAGAAATTAGCCTTGGCCATCAGCTGTTATGGAGCCTTTGCCGTCGGTACAAATAATGTAGCCAATGCCGTAGGCCCTTTGGTGGGAGCTAAACTCATACATTCTAACCAGGCTTTGCTGCTCATTGCGCCTTTATTCGGCTTAGGTGCATTTACTCTCGGCAAGCGTAATATTGAGACTTTTGGCAAAGAGGTTGTGCCCTTAGGATTAGTTACCTCTAACTTAATCTGTTTAGTGACTGGTTCCTTGTTGATTATCGCTTCCAGTCTGGGCGCGCCTTTTCCCTATGTTCAACTCAATGCTTTGTCGCTTTTTGCCATTAGTTGCGTAAAGAACGGTCATAACTTCACCTTGAATCACCATATCACCAGAAGGATGCTTGCCGTATGGACTCTTACGCCGCTATTGGCAGTCAGCGTCTCATATTTTTTGTCATTTCTAATTTTGAGGAGGTAACATGCCTTTTGCAAACAACATAGCCAAAAATATTACGGAATTAATCGGGCAAACACCGATGGTTAGGCTCAATCGTGTCGTCCAGGCCGAGGGGGCGGACATTGTAGCTAAATTGGAATACTTTAATCCCGGCGGGAGTGTGAAGGACAGAATCTGTCTCGCCATGGTCGAGGATGCCGAGACCAAGGGCCTACTTAAGAAAGGTTCTACCATCATCGAACCGACCAGCGGTAACACCGGCATTGGTTTAGCTATGGTTTGCGCCGTAAAAGGCTACCACTGCATTCTTACTATGCCGGAGACAATGAGTCTTGAGCGGATTTACATACTGAAGTCGTACGGAGCAGAAGTAGTGTTGACCGCAGGAATAGAGGGGATGGTGGGCGCTATCAGGAAAGCCGAGGAGCTTTGTAAGCGAATTCCCAACAGCTTTATGCCTCAGCAGTTTATGAACGAAGCCAACCCCCGCATCCATCAACGTACCACCGCTCAAGAGATATTGAATGCTGTTGGCAGCCACATCGATGCCTTTGTGGCCGGAGTCGGCACAGGCGGAACGATTAGCGGGGTGGGCCAGGTGTTGAAAGAGTACAATCGCGCAATCAAGGTTGTAGCGATAGAGCCGAAAAATAGCGCGGTACTCTCAGGGAAAAAGGCCGGTCCGCATAAGATACAGGGTATCGGCGCTGGCTTTATTCCTGATATTCTGAAGCAGGAACTTATCGATGAGGTGATAGCCGTTGATGATGGAGATGCGTTCCGCACCGCGCGGCGCCTTGCGGCCGAGGAAGGGCTGTTTGTAGGTATATCCTCCGGCGCCGCAGTCTGGGCAGCATTAAAGGTGGCAGAGGACTTAGGTAAAGGTAAAACCGTGGTAGTGATATTGCCCGATACCGGCGAGCGCTACTTCTCCATGGAGTGTTACTTTGAGACATGAACGAGGTGGCATGAAGACAATGGAGCTTGTTGTTGTTGGCACAAATCACACATTGAGTCCCCTTTCGGTACGAGAGAAGCTTTCCTATACCCCAGGCAAACTGCGGAATGCCTTAGGCTTGCTCAAGGAGGAAAGGCTATTATTTGGAGGGATTGTCATTCTTTCAACCTGCAATAGAACTGAATTATACTTCAGCTCGTCTCTGCCTGAGGCCGCGGCAGAGAAAGCACAGTCGTTCTTCACAGGATTTCACGAAGTAAGTCTGCGCCATTTCCAGAAATACCTTTACCTATATAAAGGGCAGACGGCCCTGCGGCATCTTTTCTCCGTTGCCGCAGGCCTTGATTCCTTAATACTGGGAGAACTCCAGATTTTAGGACAGATAAAGAAAGCGGTGGGCGAATCCGAACAGGCAGGCTGTCTGGATACCTTTCTTAAGAATATATTTGAAGCTTCGCTGCGCACCGCCAAAGAAATCCATATAAAGACCAACATTTCAGAGGGGAAAGTTTCGGTAGGAAGCGTTGCTGTCGATTTTATTAGAGGGAAAATCGGTGGCTTCTCAGGCAAAAACATTCTCCTTCTTGGAGTAGGAAAGGTCAACGGCTTGGTACTTAAGTACTTGCAGAAGCAAGGAGCTCTGGTTACGTTTGTTTCTAATAGGACCTACGAAAAGGCCAAGCAGCTGGCTCAGCAGATTGGCGCAAAAGCAGTGCGGTTTGACGAGATAGTGACGTACCTTGGCAAAGCTGATGTGGTTATTACTGCCACGGCAAGCCCACATCCCATACTTACCACCGCTATGCTTTCGAGAATACCGACGAAGCTTCTTATTGTGGATTTGGCCCTGCCACGTGATGTTGAGGAAGGTGCCGGGGCATTGGAGAACATTGATTTATTCGGGTTGGAAGATTTAGATGCGCTGATACGCAAGAATCAAGCACGCAAGGCTGGCGAGGCAAAGAGAGCCATGCGCATAGTCGAGAAAGAGGCTGAGAAGCTATGGAGAGAGTATATCGAATCGGCACACGCACCAGTCCTCTCGCCCTGAAACAGGCTGAGGAAGCCATATGCCGCCTCAAGGCGCATTACCCGACGTTTGGATTTGAAGTAGTCGGGTTTATGACAGCAGGTGATGTGGACAAAACGACGCCACTATCGGATAGGGAGGGAAGTGATTTCTTTACCCGCGAGATTGACGAAGCGCTCCTTCGGGGAGAAATTGATTTTTCCATACACAGCGCAAAAGACGTAGCCGACACTCTCGATGAACGCTTGAGCATCGCCGCAATTACTGAGTCTGTCGATCCCGGCGATGTTCTGGTTTCGAAGGGCGGCCTTACGCTGGATGCATTGCCGTACGGCGCGGCCATTGGGACAAGCAGCAGGCGCAGAAAAGAACAGCTCAAGGAATATCGGGACGATTTTAGGATTGTTGATATCCGCGGTAACCTCGGGGAACGCCTCAATCTGCTTGATAGGAGTGCAGCAGGAGAGATAGATGCTATTGTCATTGCGGCGGCAGGCCTGATCAGATTAGGGTTAGAAGATAGGATCAGCCAGCGGCTTAATTTTGAAATCATACAGCCTCACCCCTTACAGGGGGCGCTGGCCATTCTCATCAGAAAGGGTGAAATAGAGCTTGATGCATTGTTGAGCGTGTTGGACGCAGGCGCTCGGAGACGATAAGGTAAGGAGGTCTTTATGGGCATACAGCTCGTTGTAAACGGTAAAGAAAAAGTTTTCCAAAGAGAAGCCTTGACAGTCGCAGAATTGTTAACTATCAGCGGGATCGAGCGCCCTGAGCAAGTTGCGGTACAGCGCAATGGTATTTTTGTCAATAAAGATGAGTATACTCACACGTCGCTAACCGAAGGCGATGAAATTGATTTCCTCTATTTTATGGGAGGGGGGGCAGAATCAGTTCCGGCCACCGTTTATACCGCCTTATCAGGCCCGCTTTAACTGCCGGGCTGTCGAGGACATACGGGTCATCTCCTTAGATGGTAAATGCCTGAGAGAGAAAGGCGAGACAAATGATGTAAGAGCATAAGCGGTGAACGCTTAAAAGGAGGCTGTTACATGAAAGCTGTTAAGTTTGTTACCAAAATCCTGCACAGCAAGTATTTAAAAGGAGACCCTCACGGCTCCCTGCATAT
>CAYNSZ010000040.1:4529-5055 GCA_964400075.1 uncultured Planctomycetia bacterium | reverse complement strand
ACTGATGCGCAAGGGGTGCTTGCGCTGGCATCGGGTATGGCGGCAATTTCTAATACCATTATTGCCGTCTGTGCTGCCGGCGACAACATCATCACCAGCAAACATCTTTTTGGGAACACTTACTCACTCTTTGAGCAGACTTTAAAGAGCTGGGGCCTGCAGGCGCGATATGCTGATTTAACCAGGGTCGGCAACCCCCAGAAACTCATTGACCACAAGACCAGGATGATATTTTTTGAAACCATAACCAACCCCCAGCTCGAAGTGGTTGACATACGTGTCCTTTCCGATGTCGCCAGAGAAAATAATATCGTCCTTGTTTCCGATACAACCCTCACTCCCCCCGGCGCCTTTTGCTCAAAAGACTTTGGCGTAGATATCGAGATCCTCTCAAGCACTAAATACGTATCAGGTGGCGCTACTTCAGTTGGCGGTCTCATCATTGATAACGGGACGTTTGATTGGAAGAAAAATAGCAAATTAGAAAAGGACGCAAGGACTTTCGGGCCGCACGCTTTTATGCACA
>CAYNSZ010000040.1:2486-4505 GCA_964400075.1 uncultured Planctomycetia bacterium | reverse complement strand
GCCAGGGTTTTTAGCCCCAGGCTCTGAAATGTAGGCGCTTGCTTATCACCGCACAACGCCTATTTACAGAGCCTGGGGCTTGAAACCCTGGCCTTGCGCATTGAGGCTTCCTGTGCAAATACTCTGGCGATAGCTACGTTTCTCACACGGCAGGAAAAGGTGAGGTCTGTCAACTATCCCGGATTGCCATCGTCAGCTTATCATGCCGTTGCCAAGAAACAGTTTGGGAAGAGGCCAGGTAGTCTTCTCACCTTTGATTTATCTTCCAAAGAGGTGTGTTTTCGCTTTATGAATCAGTTAAAACTCATTCGCCGGGCGCCCAACTTGCAGGATAATCGGACTTTGATACTGCATCCTGCATCGACCATTTTTTGTGAATACGATGCTGAACTCAAAGAAGAAATGGGGGTCAGAGAAACGATGCTGCGGCTGGCCGTAGGTATTGAAGACATCGACGACCTTACCGCTGATATCAAACAGGCGCTGGAGGTGTTGTGATGGGTTTTAATGAAGAGCAAATTGAGCGCTACAGCCGTAATATCATCCTGGCTGAGGTGGGGCCGGAGGGCCAAGAGCGGATATGCCAGGCAAAAGTGCTGATTATCGGTGCCGGCGGCCTCGGCTCGCCAGCTGCGCTCTATCTGGCAGCTGCCGGGATTGGCACTCTGGGGATTGCTGACGGCGATCTAGTGGAGATTTCAAATCTGCAGCGGCAGATAATCCATTTTACTGCTGACGTGGGAAAGCCAAAGGTAGTTTCCGCAAAAGAAAAAATCGGACAGCTTAATAGTTACGTAAAAGTCATCACCTATCAACAAAGATTCCATGCGCATAACATTGCCGATATAGTCAAGGAATACGATTTTATTATTGACGGTACCGATAATTTCGCCGCTAAATTTCTTATTAACGATGCCTGCGTGTTTTTGAAAAAACCTTTTTCGCATGGCGGCATCTTGGGTTTCGAAGGCCAGGCCATGACCTATATTCCGGGAGCTACCTGTTACCGCTGCATATTTAGGAGTTCACCGCCGGCCAACGCTGTCCCCAGCTGTTCCCAGGCCGGCGTCCTGGGTGCTGTCGCCGGCTTGCTTGGAACGGTGCAGGCAGCAGAAGCATTCAAATATATTTTGGGCAGAGGGCAGCTGCTTGCGAATAAGCTCTTAATCTTTAACGCCTTGCATATGGATTTTCGGACGGTTGCCTTTCGTAAAAACCCTCGTTGCCCCATCTGCGGGGAGCAGCCAACGATTACGACCCTAACCGACGAGAAGCAGCCGCTTTGCGAATTGAGGCGAAAGAAAGACTAGAGGCCATGAAAATTCTCAAAGAAGTGATGCTGAGGATTATTGAACATGCAAAGAGGGATGCTCCTCTTGAGGCCTGCGGCTACCTGGCAGGCAAGGATGCCGTGATAACCGCGCACTATGAATTGACCAATATCGATAAAAGCTGCGAGCATTTTTTCTTTGATCCGAAAGAGCAATTTGCCGCTATCCGGGATGCCCGCGCTCAAAGGCTTGCTATCCTTGCCGTGTATCACAGCCACCCTCATACGCCGGCTTGGCCTTCAGAAGAAGATATCCGGTTAGCCAACGACCCCGACCTGCGGTATATGATTGTGTCGTTGGCAGAAAGCACGGCAGCGGTTAAATCATTTAAAATACGGCATAAAGAAGTCATCGAAGAGGAAGTTGAGGTAATATGAATTTGAAAAGCTATCAAATACCCCAGACATTGAATAAAGAGATTGACGAGCTCGAGCGCCTTATAGCTGAGTATAAGCAAGGGCATATCAGTTTTGCACAGCTGAAAGCCCATCGCGTGCCCTTTGGGGTTTATGAGCAGAGGGAACACGGCACCTACATGATGCGTATACGCTGCACCGCGGGAGTCATTACGCCGTCGCAATTACAAAAGATTACCGAGATTGCCGGCCGTCAGGGGCTGGAGCAGCTGCACCTTACCAGCAGGCAGGAAGTGCAGATTCACTATGTAAAGCTCGCAGGTCTTATTCCC
>CAYNSZ010000040.1:0-2409 GCA_964400075.1 uncultured Planctomycetia bacterium | reverse complement strand
TGGCATTGACCCCGATGAGGCGTTCGATGTTACGCCGTTCGCGATAGCCTTAACCAGTCAACTCATTGCTGAAGGTGATTCCTGGACCCTGCCCCGGAAATTTAAAATTGCCTTTTCCGGCTCAGCGCACGATAAAGGCTACGCCACCCTGGCCGATGTTGGGTTTATTGCCAGAATAAAAGAAGGCGAAAAAGGTTTCCGCGTCTACGTTGCAGGAGGTATGGGTGCGCAATCAAGTGCGGCGCATCCCTTTTTTGATTTTATTGCCGCCAGTGAAGTGTATCCGGTTGTACGGGCCGTAAAGAGTCTTTTTTGGAAATATGGAAATCGAAAAAATAAGCACGCCGCCCGGCTGCGGTTTCTATGGCAGAGCCTTGGTGAAGAAGAATTTCGCAGGAAATTTAATGAGGAATACGAAGAAGTAAAAAAAGAGAAGGTGAGGATGTCTGCGCTACCGGAGATTGACGACAGCGGTCTCGAGCCGGATCTTTACCTGCCTGAGATTGATGATAAAGGGGATTTTGATGTATGGAAGAGGCGTTTCGTCAATCCCCAGAAACAGGAGGGTTTATATTCAATACTGGTCCCTATCGAGCTGGGATTTATTACCACCGATAAGGCAAAGGCCTTGGCGGCATTTCTTAACTCCTTTGGCGATAACGTGCTGCGGTTTACGAAAAGTCAGAATATACTCCTTCGTAACATTAAAGAAAAGTACCTTGGCTGCTTTTATCATTTTTTAAAAGAACACTTTGATAATTTTAATCGGCCTCTTATTTATGATTCACTCATCTGCTGTGCCGGAGCTTCAACCTGTCAATTGGGGATTTGTTTGTCACGGGCGGTAGCGCGTGCGGTTATGAGAGCATTTTCAAGAAGCAGTCTTAATCTCGACGATTTAGCCGGTTTAAAAATAAATATTTCCGGATGCCCCAATGCCTGCGGCCAGCATCCGGCGGCCGATATTGGATTTTTTGGCAAAGCCTTACGCTGCGAAGGAAAACTCTACCCCGCATACAGCGTGGTCGCCGGGGCAGTTATCCATGACAAAAAAATCCGGCTGGCGGAGCAGGCGGGTGAGGTAAGCGCGCGCGATTTACCCGAATTTCTCGTTGATTTGTTAAGAGGTTGGCTGAAGAAAAAAGAAAAATGCCAGAGTTTTAATGAATATCTGAATAAGGGAGGCAGCCAATACCTAGAAGAGCTCACCCGTAAGTACAGCACCATACCGACATTCGCTCAAGACAAGAATTACTACTATGATTGGGAAGCCAATAGTGAGTTCTCGTTAGCGGGCCGCGGTATGGGCGAGTGTTCTGCCGGCATATTTGATTTAATCGATGTTGATTTTAAGAACATTACCCAGACAGAGGCAAAACTTTCTCAAAGAGTTTTTGATAGGGAAAAAGAAAAGCTTCTTTCTGAGTTTATCTTTTATGCCTGCCGTGCCCTTCTGATTACTCGCGGTCTTGAACCAAAAAACAGCGCTGAGGTCTACGAGGGATTTCAAGAACATTTTATTCATTCCGGTTTGGTTGATAGTTCATTTATGGAAGTTATTGTTTTGGTGCGAGACAACGAAAGTGAAAAACTTATTGCCAGAGAAAACAAGATTTATGCATTGGTTGAACGTGTAAAATTCCTTTATGAGAAGATGGACAATGCCTTTAATTTTCAGGTAGAGAAAAGCAGGCCCGCCGCCGAGACAGAGAAAAAAAAGGCCATTACAGAAAAAGAGCAAAAAATAGTTAAAGATTTACGAGGGGTGGCCTGTCCCATGAATTTTGTTAAAACAAAAATTGAATTATCCAAGCTGAAATCAAAAGAACTGCTTGAGATATGGCTCGATGACGGTGAACCGATTGAAAACGTCCCTGGTTCGGTCAAAGCCGAAGGCCATGAAATCATTATGCAGGAAAAAATCGATGATTACTGGAAGATAGTAATTGAGAAAGGCTAAACAATGGGTGTGTATGTGCGCAAGCGGCACGAGAAAAACAAAGCAGATTTATTTGAGCCATGAAGGGGCTGTTGGGAAACGTCCTTTTGGGTAGAATGACACAAAAGGAGGTTCGTCAAACCCATAGCACTACCTCCACGTCAATGCCTTTTGCAACAACGCCATGAAGACGCATAAAGTGTACATTGTCGGCGCAGGGCCGGGGAGTCCGGATTTAATTACGGTCAAAGGTAAGAATATTCTCAGAGAGGCCGATGTCGTCCTCTACGATTACCTTGTTGATAGGCGCCTCTTGGGCGAAGTGAAAGAGGGTGCCGAGCTGATAGCGGTTGCCCGTTTACACGAGGAAGCATCTTCGCGCAGCCCAAGGCGCCGGCAGGAAGAAATCAACGCATTACTTATTAAGAAGGCGAAAGAAGCAAAGAAAGTGGTACGCCTCAAAGGCGGAG
>CAYNSZ010000039.1:4972-9265 GCA_964400075.1 uncultured Planctomycetia bacterium | reverse complement strand
ATCCTGGATACCCACGGTTATTTTAACCTCCCTGATTATTCTCCTGGCAGGGTCTTCTTTTTTCGATAAAGGATTTTCCTGGACCGCAGGAGCGCTTTGTATGGCCGCGGGAATGATTTCCATTTTTTGGGAGAAATTCTTCACCAGAGACTCCATCGTGAATGGCTTGAAATCCCTGGACTGGGAAACTACCTTTTTCCTGATGGGAGTTTTTATCCTGGTAGGCAGCCTCACCCTGACCGGCTGGATTGAAGTTATTTCAAATTTTCTTTCCGGCCTGGTCGGCGAAAGGATATTCCTAGGATATACCCTGATTGTATTCGTATCGGTGCTGCTTTCCGGATTTATAGACAACGTGCCTTTTTTGGCGGCTATGCTTCCGGTGGCAGTTTCTATGTCAGACAAACTTAATATTAATCCTTCCCTGTTTCTTTTTGGCCTGCTTATCGGCGCAAGTCTCGGCGGTAATATCACCCCCATAGGCGCCTCAGCCAACATCGTTGCCTGCGGGCTGCTTAAAAAAGAAGGCCATCCAGTCAGCTTCAAGCAATTCTTTGCTATAGGCTTTCCCTTTACCATCACCGCAGTCATTGCCGCGTATTTATTTGTCTGGTTTATCTGGAATAAATGAATCTCCTCGGCCCAAAGGCCGAGGTTTCTCTTTCCTTCCCGCCTCCGCTATATACATGGGAAATTTTCCTGCGGAAATTTCCCATGACTCCGGCGGGATAATCGCAAGCTTTCATCCCTGGGTTGTCTCCTGCCAGGTTACCCCGGGGGTAACCTGGCGGCCTAAAGCCCGGGGTTTTCCCGCAGGCGATTAAATAATCCCGTAACTCGTCCCATGACCCATTTTTTTTCATATTGGGGCACGGTTAAAGAGCAGTTAGGCGTAGGGCCTGTGATGCTTTTTCTCGATTTCGACGGCACTTTAGCGCCCATAGCTGATACGCCCCAGAAAGCGGTTCTGCCTAAAAGTACAAGGACAATTCTGGAAAGGTTATCAAAAAACCCCCGATGTACCGTCTGCATTATTAGCGGCAGAGCCTTAAAAGATATAAAAAAAATAGTGGGAATAAAAAAAATTACCTATGTCGGCAATCACGGCTTAGAAGCCCAAGGGCCGGGTTTTGCTTTTGTTCTTCCGCTTAAGCCAGGTTATCGGCGAATTATCACAGGCATCAAACAGAGACTGCAAAAGAAGCTCAGGAGGATTAAGGGGGTTTTTTTGGAGGACAAGAGCCTTTCTTTAAGCCTTCATTATCGCCTGGTGGCCGAAAACCTTGTTCCTGTCGTTAAGGCCGTTTTTAATGAAACTGTTGCTCAGCCGGCATTCAGTGGTAGAATAAAAATTACTTCCGGCAAGAAAGTATTAGAAGTAAGGCCGCCACGCGAATGGGATAAGGGTAAAGCCTGCCTCTGGCTTTTAGCCCGTCAGCGGCGCATCCTAAAAAAAAGGGAGCTATTTTCCATATACCTGGGCGATGATACGACTGATGAAGACGCCTTCGCAGCTTTAAAAAATAAAGGATTGACCATAGTCGTGGGCAAGCCCCAAAGAACACAGGCAACGCATTATCTGCGCAATACCTGGGAGGTTAGAGAGCTTTTGGAAAAGATTGAAGCGCTCTGCCTAAGGGAACATATATGCCGGGATTGATACGAGCTAAAGAGGAATTTCACTTTGCGACACGGTTGCACCTTACCGAGTTGACCGGCCTGAAAGCTGCGAACCTGGAGCAATTACTGAAGCTTATCACGCAGGTGTCGGGCTCTTGTATTTATCACCATACCCACCGGTTTCTGCAGCAGCATCAATATCTTTCTCCGGAGCCGCCGAATGACTTTGCTTATTGGGTGACGGAAATGCTTGGCGAGGATGAACTGGGAGAACAGCTGGCCAGCATCGATACTATTCAATACTCAAGCATTCACGCCCTGCGCGCAGCGATTGTCGGGACCATAGAGGAATATTTGCATACTAATGCGTCGGCGAAATTGCGGTTTTCCCGTGAAGGCGAGGAATTCCATTTTATCAAAACCGTCAGTTTCATCATCCCTACGCGGCAGCTCGCACATGATCTGAGAGAGCTTAAAGACATTTTGGGCACCATAACCATTGATTCGATATATTTTCATATCTTTGAAGCGCGCCTCCGCCTGGAGCGCACAACCAACGACTTTTCCAACTGGATAGAAAATTCTATCGGCGATAAAGCGCTCGCTAAGGATATCGCAAAACTTGACCCCTACACCCACACCCTGGAAGAGTTGCGGCGGGTGATCATTAAATTAGTAGAAAAAAGGCTTTCGCACTAATATGGCAAAAATCGATGAATATATCCCTATTGTCGGTGGGTCAATCATCGATGATTTGCGCCTTATTGCCGGAAAACTCAAAGGTAAAAGCATCCAGCATATCAATTCTACGGCAGTCGGCGGAGGGGTAGCCGAGATATTAAACCGCATGGTGCCTCTGTTAACGGAGCTCGGTGTGGATACGCGCTGGGACGTTATCAAAGGCGGGGAACAGTTTTTTGAAGTGACCAAGAAGTTTCACAATGCTTTACATGGTAGGCCTGAAGAGATAACCCCGAGAGATTTTGAGATATTTCTGGAGACAAGCCGGGAAAATATCGAACGCGTTGCTACTGAGAGCGATATTGTTTTCGTCCATGACCCGCAGCCCATAGCCTTGATTAAAAAGAAAGCGGCCAATAAATGGCTCTGGCGTTGTCACATAGATGTTTCAAATCCCCAGAAAAGCGTTTGGGGATTCCTCATGGATTTTATTACTCACTATGACGCGGCGGTCTTTTCTGCTCCGGCCTTTTCGCCCCCGTTGCCCATACGGCAATTTTTAATCTCTCCCTCCATAGACCCTTTAAGCGATAAAAATATACCATTGTCCCAGGAAACTATAGATTCAGTCTTGGCAAAGTATGGAATTGAGAACAATAAGCCGATCGTCACCCAAATATCCCGCTTTGACCGTTTAAAGGATCCCGTGGGCGTCATAGGAGCGTATTCCCTGGTAAAAAAATATATCGATTGCCAGCTGATTTTAGCCGGCGGTACTGCGGCGGATGATCCCGAGGGTTTAGAGGTGCTTTCCGAAGTTCAAGAGAAATCCCGCAAGGACCAGGATATCCATATTTTGCTCTTGCCTCAGAATGACATCGAGGTGAACGCCCTGCAGAGGGCTTCGGACGTGATTGTTCAGAAGTCTCTCAAAGAGGGGTTTGGTTTGACCGTTGCCGAGGGCCTATGGAAGGCAAAACCGGTGGTTGCCTCTAACGTCGGCGGCATCCCGTTACAGATCAAACATAAATATTCGGGCTTGTTATGTCATTCCATAGAAGGTGCCGCGTACGCCATCAAGCAGTTATTACATTCGCCCGCATACGCCAAACGCTTGGGAGAAAACGGCAGAGAGCACATCAGGAACAACTTTCTCCTTACGAGGCATTTAAGGGATTATATGCTGTTGTTTCTTTCGCTTTTTCACCCTGAAGACGTGGTGCATTTGTAAATACGTTTGGTCGGCTTAGGCCGCTGCAGCCAGCGGACAAACTTAATCGCTAAAGATTTTACCATGTGGACGAGAAAAGATCTGCAAAAGCTGATTAAAGAGAAAATGGAGGATTACCTCTTCATGGTCGTCTCCAATCGCCAACCGTACATGCATATTTTTAAAAAAGGAAAGATTGAATACCAGTACGGGCCGGGAGGGGTTACTGCCGCCTTGGATCCGGTGATGCAAGCGTGCAAAGGCACCTGGGTCGCATACGGCAACGGCGATGCAGACCGCAAAGTCACTGATAAACAGGGTAAAATTCAGGTACCGCCGAAAAAGCCCAGCTACACCTTGAAGCGCATTTGGCTGACCAAAGAAGAAGAGGTCGGTTATTATTACGGATATGCCAATGAAGCCTTATGGCCTTTATGCCATACGGCTTTCCAGCGGCCGGTGTTCAGGAAAGAAGATTGGGAATATTATGTAAAAGTAAACCAAAAATTTGCTCAGGCGGTGCTGGAGGAATTAGGCACACGAAAAGCATTCGTCTGGATTCAGGATTATCATCTTTGTCTCTTGCCTAAATTTCTCAGGGAAATGGCAAAGGGTCAGCTGATTACAGCGCATTTCTGGCACATTCCCTGGCCAAATTATGATGCCTTCCGAATCTGCCCGCAGAAAAAAGAGATTCTTGAGGGCTTATTGGCGAATGACTTTTTGGGATTTCATATCCGCTATCATTGCGACAATTTTTTAGACGCCATAGACCGGGAAAT
>CAYNSZ010000039.1:0-4955 GCA_964400075.1 uncultured Planctomycetia bacterium | reverse complement strand
CGAATGCAAGATCGACCGCGAACGTTTCTCGGTGGTGCGCCAGGAACATGAAACCTTGATTAGGCCGTATCCGATCAGCGTTGATTTTGAGGAAATCAATGCTTTGTCCGTTTCAGAAGAAGTAGCCAAAGCACAAGAGGCGTTTATCGAGGAGTTCGGCCTGGCTGGATACCGGGTGCTTATCGGTTTTGACCGTATCGACTATACCAAAGGTATTCCGGAACGCCTTCAGGCTATCGACTTTCTGCTCAGGAATTATCCTGACCTGAGAGAAAAATTTATTTTTCTTCAGATGGGTGAAGTCAGCCGCATCCATATCGCTAAGTACAAGGCCATTAATGATGAAATTAACGCGCTGGTCGAGCAGATTAACTGGCGGCATTCGACTTTTGGCTGGAAGCCGATTGTCCTGGTGCGGCGCCATCTTACGTTATCGGAGAGGCTTGCTTTTTACCGCTTAGCAGATGTATGTATCGTCAGTTCTCTCCATGACGGTATGAACCTGGTAGCCAAGGAGTTTTTGTCGAGCCGTTCAGATGAAACCGGCATGCTGGTCTTAAGCCAGTTTACCGGCGCAGCGCGCGAGCTCACTGACGCTGTCTTGATTAACCCGTATGACAGCGAACAGTTCTGCGAAGGAATATATAAGGCGCTTAATCTTGCGGATGAGGAACGAAAAAAAAGAATGGCTAAGTTGCGCCAGACTATTCAGGAAAACAACATCTTCCGCTGGTCAGGCAAAATCATCTCTGAACTGTTAAAACTTGAATTTAAGGAGTGACCCTTTCCTACGGAGCATATCCCCTAAGCCGGCATCGGCGGCCCAGCTAATTATCTTGCCATTCTTGAGTGCTTGGCCAAGCACTTTGATGCGAGAACGATGGGGGTGATTTTGATTGCTCCGCGGCCAGGCCAATTACAACCGCTCAAATGCTATGGGCGTTTATATCTATTGCATAACCTGCGATTATCCTTACCAATCCGTCATTACCGGAAGAGAGTTTGAAAATGAGTGGTTTAAGCTGTCGTCTGACGGCACGGTCCTGGTCAAAGGAACGCATTATAAAGGATATGCCTGGGATGGCTGCAGCCCCAAAATTAAAATAAAAGATATATACCTGGGAACCATGGAGGCGGTTCTTAATTTTGAAACAAAGCAGAGCAAGACTTATTACGCCTCGCTCATCCACGATATTTTCTATCAGTTCAGCAAAGACCTTAAATTCTTTATACGGCGCAAAGAAGTGGACAGGGAATTTTTCGCACTTTTGATAAGAGACAGTTTCAGATACGCCAAGCTCTATTACCTGGCGGTACGCTTGTTTGGCTGGCTATTCTGGGGAAGGCGATAGGGAGAAAAATACTGTCATGCATGTTGTTTCTGTTCAAAAATCCGCTGTTTTGATTGATTCGGTATCGAAAACCTTTAGGGAAGGCTTTATCCATGGCCGTTATACCCACGCGCTTAAGAATGTGAATTTATCTATCGGTTACGGGGAGATTTTCGGGCTTCTGGGCCCTAACGGCGCCGGCAAGACCACGCTCTTAAACATTTGCGCTACGCTCCTTATTCCCGATGCCGGTACGGTTACCATTCTGGGCGAAAAGCTTCCTGCCGCGGGCGATCGCAAGCCCCTCAAGCTTAAAAGCCGTATTAATATGTGCTCAGGTAATCCCAATTTTCCCTGGAGCCTGACCGTGCGGGAAATGCTCGTCTTTTATGCCATGCTTTACGGCATGGGGCGGTCCGCACGGCAACAGCGTATTGACGATTGCCTTGGATTATTAGAGCTGGAGCAGTATGCTGATAAGCGCTATGACCGGCTTTCAACAGGAACCAAGCAGAGATTAGCCCTGGCCAAGGCATTAATTAATGACCCAGAGCTGCTCTTCCTTGACGAACCCACGGTCGGGCTTGATCCCGATATCGCCCGCAAAATTAGGATGCTCATACAGAGCATTCATAAGCAAACCGGCAAGACCATCATCGTTACCACTCACTATATGCAGGAAGCGGAGGAGCTATGCGGCAGGATTGCTTTTTTGAAAAAGGGCGAGATTATCGCAGAGGGCACCAGCAGCGACCTAAAAAATAAACTTCAGGCTTCGACGCTCGAGGAGGTGTTCATTGAACTCGCACATTAAGATAGGCGGCTTTATGTACCGCAACCTTATTTTTGCCAAGAGAAATTTCTTTGCCTTTGCCGAGATCATCTTCTGGCCTTTAGTAAGCCTTTTATCCATAGGCCTCATGGGCTCGTTCCTGGGCTTAGGCCTTAATTTTAAAAATTTTATTTTTACCGGCGTTATCACTTCCGGGGTGCTGCAGATAACCCAGCTCGACGTTTCCTACAGCGTTCTCTATGACATCTGGTCAAAGAGCTCAAAACATACGTTTCTTGCTCCCATTGCCCACCTGCACTACCTCATCGGGTCATGGATAGTGGGAATGCTAAGGGGTCTTATCGTCTTTGTGTTGCTTTTGTTTCTGGCGTACGCCTGCTACGGTTTCCAAGCGCCGCCTGTGCCGGTGCTTCTAGTTTTTCTTTCGGGTATTTTTTTGAATGCTTTGGTTGTCGGGACGTTTGTATGTACCCTGATCCTGGTATTCGGCCAGAAAGTCGAAGTTACCGCCTGGTCCATTGTCGCACTGCTTATGCTTTTATGTGGTATCTACTATCCGGTAAATTATTTGCCGGCACCATTGTGCCTGCTATCCCAATATATCCCCCTGACCTATTTTCTCGAATATATCCGCGTTCCCTATGGGTTTACGACACTTTTTTCCCATGGTTTAGCAAAGGGTTTTGCCGGCGCGCTACTCTATGAATTTGTTTGCGTATATCTGCTTAAGCGGGCATTCATTAGGTCCTGCCGCAACGGCAAAATAGCTAATCTTTCGGAATAAGCTTTGTTCCATTTCCGTTGTATGAAAAAGCTGATCCATAGTTTGATACCGTTTGCGCTCCTCGCCTCGTTAGTTTTTGCGTCCGCTGCCTTCAGCCAAGAATCAACGGTTAAAATTAAAATCGGAGTGTTTAATTTGTTCAATGCCCGCGGGCTTGTTTCTATCCATGCGCAGGCGGTGAGAGCCATCCTGACTGATGACCTGCTTAAAGTGATTACTGCCAAGCTCGACAGCGGTATTGCCCCAGAAGAGATATTCGAAATAAACGAACTCAAGGAGATTAATGCGGCTGGCATTGACGTGATCATAACCCTGCGGTGGCCCAAAGCCCCCGATTCTTATATTGACCGTGTTCCCCAAGGCGATGACCGGCGTCAATGCCTGGCGCGGCTTGAGAAATTTCTTGTGGCGGCAGGCCGATATCTGACGGTTGTTTCCGTGCAAAATGAATACTTGGCCGGCCCGGGGATTTATGAAAAGAAAGAATACCGGATGCGCGTTGACGGAGGCAGTCCGGTGTTCGATTGGTTCAAAGAAGTCGCCGAAACAGTGCGGGCCTTGCGCCAATCGCGCCAGGATCTCGCCCATCTTAAAATCGCTTCGCCCGTCTGGGAGGGTATTGACTGTTTTATTCCCGGGGCACACCACCCGCTCTGTGATCGTCGCCCCTACACCAAAGATGTTTTCTTTCAAACAGTAGCCTTTAGCAATGAATACTGCGACTATGTGGACCTGCATCTCTGGGGTGATGTATCCGGAAAAATGTCCAGGATGATTGAGTTCGCCAAACAGCATACGGCTTTGCCGCTTATTACTACCGAGTGGTCCCAGGTGCATGGTTTAGACGAATGGCTTAAGAAGCCGCTTGATAAAGGCTTCAGAGACAAATATACGCATGTTCTGTCCGTTAACCGCTGGACGACGAACAAAGCATTCATCGCTTATTGCTATAGGCATCGCGTGAGTCCTGAAATCTGGAGTGATTTTGCCGCTTCAGTCCCTCACGATCCGCGCTATATAGCCGACAGCTACAGACTTTTTCAGGAAAAAGGGTTCGCGTACTGCTTTTGGGCGCTGGGGTATCAGTACGGCGAACCGGTTTTTGACGTGAAGACTCTTTTCGCCAATCGGGTCACCGCTGACCGGCATACCCCCAATCAACCTGTCTACGACGAATTTGTTTCTTTTCTTACCGCATTATCCAAAAGTCCCGCTGAATGAATCCGCTGGGGGGTGTCGGGTGGGCGTGCCGCTTGCGCCCTCTTGTATTTATTTTTCTTTATGGTAAAATTCCACTTCTTCCTTAAGAACTCTTTGATTGTTTTGTGTACCGGGGGCCATTCTTGATACGCAGGATTGAAACAAAAGGAGTCGCAGATGTTTGGTTTTGATTTGCTGTCGCTTGCGCCGGTGGGTTCGATTTTAGCTTTGGGTTTTGCCTGGTATTTGGCAATGACGATTTTGAGCAAAGATGAAGGAAACGATACCATGAAAGAAATCGCCCTGGCGGTAAGAGTTGGTGCCCGGGCGTATTTAAAAAGGCAGTACGTAGGAGTATCGCTGTTTTTTATCGTAGTATTTTTTGTACTCCTGGTCATGGCTTTAAATAATTATTTGGTTATTTTTGTCCCTTTCGCCTTTTTGACCGGCGGATTTTTTTCCGGCCTTTCCGGTTTTATCGGCATGAACATCGCCACCCAGTCTTCCAATCGTACTGCCCAGGCCGCGTCAAAGAGCCTTAACTCAGGGTTGCGTGTGGCCTTTTCCAGCGGCGCAGTCATGGGTCTTACCGTGGTGGGGCTTGGGCTGTTGGATTTAAGCATCTGGTATTATTTTCTCAACTGGTATTATTCAGCCCATCCGCTTCCCCTGGGGACAGAGAAGATTGCCGCAATTACCTCGACCATGCTCTGCTTCGGCATGGGCGCAAGCTCTCAGGCGCTTTTCGCCAGGGTCGGCGGCGGCATCTTTACCAAAGCCGCTGATGTGGGCGCGGATTTAGTGGGAAAAGTCGAAGCCGGCATCCCCGAAGATGACCCGCGTAACC
>CAYNSZ010000038.1:0-9331 GCA_964400075.1 uncultured Planctomycetia bacterium | reverse complement strand
AGAGCTTGTTTCCCGCATCGGCATCGAGGGAAACGATATCGTCAGCGAAGCGACCATCGTCTCCAAAATCAAGCTGCGCGCCGGCCAGGCCTATAATGAGAATGTCATCAATGCCGACGTAAAGAACCTCTACGCCACCGGCTTTTTCCGGGAAGTCGAGGCTGAGAAGCGGCTGGAAGAGGACCAGCTTGCTGTTGTTTTCAAGGTAAAGGAGAAAGCGGTTCTTGAACGCATCACCATCGAGGGGGCTCATTTTATCAGGCCCAAACAGATACTCGATGGCATAGATATTAAGGAAGGCTCGTTTGTCGATGATTACTCCATGAAGGAGACGGCCAGAAAGATCTATGATCTCTATACCAGCAAGGGTTTTTCCCAAGCCGAGGTCACCTACGAGCTGATTCCGGTGCCCGATTCCAATAAAGTCGAAGCCCGCATCACGGTCAATGAAAAGGGGGTATTGAAAGTCCGCAAAGTATCCGTGACCGGCAACACCGCTGTTTCCACCGGCCGCATCCTCAAGGTCATGAAAACCAGGAAAGCCTGGTTGTTGAATAAAGGGCTGTTTAAGGAAGAAGTGCTTAAAGATGATATCAAGCGCATCAGAGACTTTTACAAACTGGAGGGCTATAGTGACGCCCAGGTTGATATTGAGACTTCCTTGGAGGCCAAAGGCGTATATTTGACCGTAGTCATCAACGAAGGTCGGCGGTATCATGTGGGCGAGATCAAAGTCGAGGGTAACGAGCAGGTGGCGACCGAGGAAATCGAGGTCGCCATGAAATTGAAAGCCGGCAGTATCTTCAGCGACCAAGCCGTGTATGGGGATTCTTCGGGTATCCGGGAAATATACGTGGATAAAGGCTATATTTTTTCCCAGGTCGAACCCTTGAGCGTGTATAATCCGGAAACCGAACGCGTGGATATCACCTACCGGGTCAGCGAGAATGAAGTTGCCTACATCGAAGATATCGAAATCAGGGGCAATACCAAAACCAAGGATAAGGTAGTGCGGCGTGAGCTGAGAGTCTATCCCGGGGATCGTTTTGACGGCAAGCTCGTCCGCAGGAGCAAGGAGAAGCTTGAGAATCTCGGCTTTTTCGAGGAGGTCCGCTTAAGTACCGATCCGGGAAGCGAGACCAATTACGTTGATCTGGTGGTTGATGTCAAGGAAGCCAAAACCGGTTACATCAGTTTCGGCGGCGGTTACAGCTCCATAGAAGAGTTTATCGGCTTTGTCGAGCTGCGGCAGCGCAATTTTGATTATAAAAACTGGTCTACCTTTACCGGCGACGGCCAGGATTTGAGCTTAACTATGAGCATAGGAACTCTGACCGACCGTTACCAGCTCAGTTTCACCAAGCCATGGATTTTTGACCGGCCGGTTTCTTTCGGGTTCGATGCCTACCAGAAAGGCCACGACCGTGACGAGAATGTCGGCTATGCCTACGAACAGCATATTACCGGCGGCATGCTTCGCCTTGGCCGGGATTTTAACGATTACATCAAAGGCGGAGCAGCGTACCAGTTTGAAAGCGTGGACATAAGCGATGTGGTCAGCGACGCCAGCCAGGCGCTTAAGGACGAGGCCGGCACGACCGATTTAAGCAGCGGTATTTTATCCCTCAGTTTTGACAACCGAGATAATGTTTTTTCGCCTACCCGGGGTTTATATGTTTACAACAATTTTCAGCTTACCGGCGGCCCCTTCGGCGGTGACCGGGATTTCACCAAATGGTTCGGCCAGACGAGCCTGTTTGTTCCGGTACTATTCAAATCGGTATTGGAAATGCGGCTGCGCGCGGGGTTTGCCGACCCCTTCTCGGATAGCGAAACTGTACCGCTCTACGAGCGGTTTTTCGCCGGCGGCGCCTCGACCATCCGCGGTTACCGGGAACGCAAAGTCGGCCCCATTGACCTCGGTACGGAGGATCCTATCGGCGGCGAGTCCATGTTTGTCGCTAACGCCGAGTATACCTATCCCCTGGTGGATTTTTTAAAAGTCGCCTTCTTTTATGATACCGGAAATGTCTGGGAAAAGAACAGCGAGTTTCTTCAGGATGGAGAGTTGTTCTCAAGTATCGGAACGGGTTTGCGGGTCAAGACTCCCATCGGGCCGGTGAGCGTCGATTACGGCTGGCCTTTGAACCTTGAGCCGGGCGAGGAGAAAAAACAAGGCCGTTTTCATTTTAACGTGAGCAGGCAATTTTAAGATGTGTATTCCGCAGCAGTTTAAAAGCGCATCGGGGCGGATGTGAAAGTCAAACATAAGGAGGGAATAGCAATGAGACGCTTTATTGTGATCGCAGCAGTGGTCTTGGTGAGTATGACTCTGGGGGCGGGCAACGTTTTTGCCAAAGAACTAAAGATCGGGTATGTTGACATCCTGGAAGTGTTTAACGAATTCGAGAAAACAAAAATATATGATGAAGCCTTAGAGGTTAAGAAGTCCGGGCTCGAAAAAGACCTTGAGGTAAAAGAGAAGGAAATCGAGCAGATCCAGAAAAAGATGGACCTGCTCAAGGACGAAGAAAAGGCAAAAGAAGAGAAGAAGATCGAAGCGCAGATCGGAGAATACCGGGAGCTTAAGCGCAAAGCTTATATCGACGTGCGCAAGGAACGAGACGAAAAGATGAAAGAGATCTTTGAGGACGTTTCCAAAATCATCAACGACTACGCGAAGAAGAATAATTTCGATCTGATCCTTGACCGCAGCGCGGTCCATTACGGGGATAAGCTCATGGATCTAACCTCGGAGATTTTGCGCATCGCCAATCAAGAATACAGCTCCAAGAAGAAATGAGGCTGAAATTAAAAGAGATCGCTGCCCTGGTTGAGGGGGAGTTGCTGGGAGATCCCGAGGCGGTCATCACCGGGATCTCAGGCATCAAGGAGGCACGGGAAGGGGATATTACCTTCCTGGCTAATTCTAAGTATTCCGGCCTTATGAACACCACCAAGGCTTCGGCGATCATTACCGGCCGCGATATCAGCGGATTCGCTAAGCCCCTCATCCGTACCGATAATCCTTCGGTGGCTTTTACCAAAGTGGTGAGCCTGGTCGCGCCTAATGATGTCAAGCATCCCGAAGGGATTCATCCTACTGCCCTGATATCGCCGGGAGCGGTTTTAGGCAAGAATGTTTCAGTCGGCGCCTATACGGTGATCGAAGAAGGAGCCAAGGTCGGTGACCATAGCGTTATCTACAGCGGCTGTTATCTGGGCCGCAATTCTGCTATTGGACGTGACTGCCTGATCTATCCTTGCGTATCTGTCCGCGAACGCATCGATATACGGGACCGGGTGATTATACACTCGGGAGCGGTTATCGGCAGTGACGGTTTTGGTTTTGCCATGGTACGGGGGGTCCAGAAAAAGATCCCCCAGATCGGCACGGTGTTGATTGAGGATGACGTGGAAATAGGCGCCAATGTCACCATTGACCGCGCCCGTTTTGATAAAACAGTTATCGGTAAAGGCACCAAAATCGACAACCTCGTCCAGATAGCCCATAATGTGGTCACTGGCCAGAATTGTATAATTGTCGCCCAGGCCGGTGTTTCAGGCAGCACCATCCTTGGCGATGGCGTCATTTTAGCGGGCCAGGCGGGGTTGGTCGGCCATATTCGTATCGGCGATAAGGCTATTGTCGCCGCTCAAGCCGGTGTTACCAAATCGGTTTCGGCCAATACCAAAGTTTCTGGCTACCCGGCGAAACCCCACTCTGAAGCTAAAAGAGTAAACGCCTGCATCCAGCGTTTGCCTGAGCTCTACCGGACAATCAGGGAACTTGAAGCCAGAGTAAAGGAACTGGAAGAAAAGCTCGGCGGCAAGCCAGCAAAGGTTTAAGAAAGACGAGAGAGACATGGACAGGCAAAGAACCATCAAGGGTAACGCTTTTTTCGAAGGCTCAGGCCTCCATACCGGCACAAAGACGAAAATAGAGCTTTTGCCGGCAGCGGTTGATACCGGTATCGTGTTTATCCGCAAGGACCTGCCTTCCCCGGCTATTATCAAAGCGAACCTCTATTCGGTCATCGACCCTGAGAAGTTTCCCCGGCGCACTTCGGTGGGGTTTGACGAAGTATACGTTCATACCATAGAGCATCTCATGGCTGCCTTGCATTTGCTGGGGATAGATAATATACAGATAAATATCTGGGGAGAAGAGGTGCCGGGCCTTGACGGCAGCGCCAAGGACTTTGTTGAATCCATTAAGGATGCCGGCATTGAAGAGCAGCCGGCTCTGCGCGAGCGTTTCGTCATCCGTGAACCGTTATGGGTGGAGGAGGGCTCAACCAGCATCATCGTCCTTCCCTATAATAACCTGCGGCTTTCCTATATGCTTAATTACGATAACGCGCTTATCCCGCCCGGTTTTATCGATATCATCCTGAACGGAGCACTCAAAGACAATTTTTACGAAGCACGGACTTTCTGCCTGGAAAATGAAGTCAAACCCCTCTTGGATATGGGCCTGGGCAAAGGCTCCAATTATACCAATACCCTGGTGGTTTCAGATAAAGGTATCGTTGACAATGCCCTGAGATTTCCCGACGAATTCGTGAAACATAAGATGCTCGATTTAATCGGCGATTTATACTTAGGCGGCCCCTTAAGGGCGCACATCATCGCCATCCGCAGCGGCCACTCCCTCAATATCCGCCTGCTCCAGAAGCTACGCCGCTATAAGGAGAAAGTCAAGAGCGCGGGTGTCGGCTCGGTCAGCACCTTCGTGCCCACGGGCACTGAGCTTTCCACCGAGGAGATAATGAAAGTCTTGCCGCACCGCTATCCGTTCCTGCTGGTCGATAAGATTACCCACCTGGAAAAAGCTAAGAAAGCTATAGGGGTCAAGAGCGTCACGGTCAATGAGTATTTTTTCCAGGGTCATTTTCCCGGAAAGCCGGTTATGCCCGGGGTATTGATTGTTGAGGCCATGGCCCAGGTCGGCGGCGTGCTGATGCTTGCCTGCGAGGAACACCGGGGGAAACTGGCCTATTTTATGGCTGCCAACAATATTAAATTCAGGAGGACCGTGGTTCCCGGGGACCAGCTGGTCATTGAGGTTGAGGCCGGCAAGGTCCGCAGCCGTACCGGCACGGTGAACGCCCGGGCTTTTGTTGACGATAAGGTCGTGGCTGAAGCTGAATTGATGTTTGCCCTGGTCGAATCCTAGGATCCTGCCTTTTTTTTCGTTGCTCTCCACCTTTTTTCTGCTATAATAATTCGAATTTTCCTCATAGCGGGCCCTGGGCCTTAGGCATATTTGAAGTTCGGGAGGGCCGCCTTATATCCAGGAGCATAGCATGGCTTGCCAGATTGACCCTCGTGCCATAATCAAACCATCGCTCAAACTGGGAAAGAACGTTACCATCGGCCCGTACGCGGTCGTCGGCGACCATGTGAACATCGGTGACGGCTGCGTGATTGACGGTTTCAGCCAGGTCCTGGGATATACCGAAGTCGGCGAAGGCTGCCATATTTTTCCCTACGCGGTCATCGGCAATATCCCGCAGGATTTGAAATACAAAGGCCAGAAGAGCTACCTGGTCATCGGCAAAAACAACCGCATCCGGGAATTCGTTACCATTAATCCCGGGACAGAAAAGGGCGCTCAGACCATTATCGGCAATAATAACCTCATTATGGCTTATTCGCACATAGCGCATGATTGCGTAATCGGCAATGATAATATTCTGGCCAACGCCGCGACTCTGGCAGGATACGTTACCGTGGGCAATGCGGCGGTGATTGGGGGATTAGTCGCGATTCATCAGTTTTGCCGTATCGGAGATTATGCTATTGTCGGCGGCTGTTCAAAAGTCGTACAGGACATCCCTCCATATACTATGTGCGACGGACATCCCGCGGTGGTCTGCGGGCTTAATCTGGTCGGTTTGCGGCGCGCTGGTTTTTCCGCCGCGACTATCGGCAGCCTGAAGAAAGCTTCCCGGATTCTTTTTTTCGAAAACCACCCTTTTGATAAAGCCAAGGAGCTCATTCAGAATGATTTTTCGCCTTCAAAAGAAATTAAAAACCTGTTGTCGTTTATTTCTTCTTCAAAACGGGGAATCAGCAAATGAGACCTGCCTGGCTTGCGCTCCTGCTCGCGTTCAAGGCGTGCCGCACGGCTGGCTCCGGTTTTTTTTTCAGTAACCATAAACGGGGGCTGCCGCGGTGAAAGTAGGGATAATTGCGGGAAACAGAAATCTGCCCCTGCTTCTTGCGCAGCGCATCAGAGAGCACCACTCACACTACGAGATCGTAGCTTTCGCCTTTAAAGGCGAGACAACACCCGCCTTAGAGAACTACGTTGATGCGCTGCACTGGCTGCCCCTGGGTAAGCTGGGAGAGCTTAAGCGGGCGCTTGCTAACGCCGGTATCAACCAGTGTCTCATGATCGGCCAGATAAATCCGTTGCGTATTTTCAGACAGTCGCAGTGGGACGCCGATTTAGTTGCCGCGGTAAAGGAAGCGGGGGATTTGCGGCCCCATGCCATTTTCGCGCGCATCATCGCCGCTTTGGAAAAACAGGGAATCGTTTTTTTAGACTCGACCCTTTACTTACAGCAAGACTTGGCTGGCGAGGGGCCGATGACTTCGTGCCGGCCTCAAAGGGCGGTGCTGGAGGATATCAGTTTCGGCGTTGATCTTGCTGCGCGTTTCGTGGAGCTTGATGTGGGCCAGACTGTCGTCGTCAAACAGAAGGCAGCGGTGAGCCTGGAGTCGCTGGAGGGAACCGATAACACCATCAGACGGGCTTTTCAGCTAGCCGGCAGCGGTTGTACCGTGGTCAAGTTTAGCAAGAGCAATCAGGATATGCGTTTTGACGTGCCGGTGGTGGGATTTTCGACCCTGGCCTTGCTCAAGCGGACCAAAGCCGCAAGCCTGGTGCTCGAACGCGGCAAAGTCATCATCCTGGATAAGGAAAGATTTCTGTCCCGGGCAGACCGGTTTCATTTGCCGGTGGTAGGGGCAGTGGTAAACCAGGCGCATCCCTCGGGAGCGCAACCCCGCGTTAGACAGCACGGTTGACATGCGTGCCCTGAAGTTACGCTTACTTCTTTCTTGCTCTCTTGGCCTCCTTTTTTTATGGCCATGGCCAGCAGCTTCCGATAATCCTGCCAGCGATAATTATTTAAATACCTCCGCGATTTTTAAAGAATCAGGCCAGTATCGCCAGGCCCTTGAGGTCTTGGCGCAGCGGGCCGCCTCAGGGCAAGACCCTTGCGTATTGTCTTACCAGGCGCGGTTGCAGTATCTGGCGGGTTCTCCCCGGGAGGCGCAAGCCACGTTGGGAAAAATCGCCAAAAAAAACTGGATAGATTATCTCTATCTTGGGCTTATTCATGAATCCCTGGGTAATCAACGTGTTGCCATTGGAAACTACAAGCAATCAATCCAGCTTCAGAACAACACCATTGCCCTTGTCCGCCTTGCTAAAATTTACCGCCAAAACAGCGATTGGGCTAAGGCAGCGGATTATTTTGAAAAAGCCCTGCAGCACGATTCGAGCCTTCGGCTCGTCCATATATATCTGGGAGAATGCCGTATGCGCCAGGGATTGTATGAGCTGGCGTATGCCTCGTTGGTCAAGGCCGGACAGTTTTATCCTCAGGCTCCGGGGCCAAAGGAGCAGCTTATTGCCGTAAAGAAGAAATTGGGAGATAAATTTTTTGAGGCTAAAAAAGAAACCATTGAAGCGGCGCGCCGCACGGTACGGTTGCCTTCATACCCTCCCGAAACCGGCGCGCCTTTGGCGAGAGTCGGCTTAACCACCGGATCCGAAGAATTCTCTTTTTCTTGTGCCGGCAGGTTTCAGATGACAGACGGAGCTGTTGCATATGAGGGTGAGGCTCATACTTATTATAAGATTTGCGTGTCCGCGGAAGGCTTACAGCTGAAAGACTACCGCGGCAAGCTCCTGCTGCAGCGGTTCGGGAATGTTGTTTCCCTGAGCTCTCTATCTACAGGAAAAAAATATTTCCCTTTTTATGTCCTTGATATTACCGCGGGTAAGGGAAATTTCTGGCATAGGCAGGCCGACCGGGCTTACCGGGGAAAACTTGAAGTCATACGCAAGGATAACCAACTTACCCTGATTAACGTGGTCAGTGTCGAGGAATATCTCAAGGGAGTCATTTCCGCGGAGATACCGGCAACTTCCGCGTCCGCTGCCCTGCGCGCCCAGGCGGTAGCGGCGCGTACGCTCGCCGTGCGAAATCGCAACCGGCACAAGAAAGAAGGATTTGATTTCTGCGCTGATGTGCATTGCCAGGTCTATCAGGGCTTATCCGCAGAAACCACGGCAACCAATGCCGCGGTTGACGAAACCCGGGGGATGATACTCAGCTATGAAGAAAATCCGATCGAGGCCTTTTATCACTCAAACTCCGGAGGCTGTCTCTGTGCCGATAGCTTCGGCGTTATTGAGTATCTTGCCGTTAAGCCTGACGCGGCAGGAGGCGTTTTACCGCAAGGAGCTTTTGATGAAGAGCTCTGGTTTTTCAGTCTGCCGGATACCTTTTCGACTCAAAATAACAAAAGCAGCGCGCGCTGGCAGCGCGTCTACGACAGTGAGGACTTTTCCCTCGTCTTCGGATTCACCCTCAAAGACCTTACCGGTATTATCCCCGCTGAGAAGGGAGACTGTTTTCACTATAAAGCTATGCAAGTGGTAAGGGCTGACACGCAAGAGTCTATTGAGGGAGATGTAGCGATACGAAAGTATTTTGATGGTTTGCGCAGCAGCGCTTTTAAACTTGAGCAGGCGAAATCTGCCCAGGGAGAGATTCATATGCTCCTGTTTTGGGGAGCGGGCTTTGGCCATGGGGCAGGCATGTCCCAGGAAGGGGCAATGCGCATGGCCCAACACGGGTTTACTTTCCAAGAAATTCTAACCCATTACTACCCCCGCGCTGTCTTAGAACAGGCATATTGAAGCTCCACGGGTTTACACCTGTTCCCGCCGGTAGTGTACTACTTCAGAATAACGGTAACGTCTTTGGGTTACGTTAATTCTTCCGCCTTCGGCGGAAGAATTAAGATGCCCGTATCGTTCTTCGGTTACGTCCGACGTCTATATTTTATAAGTTATTTTCGTCGTTACCGTTGTACGTAACCGAAACGGGCTTCGTTACCCTTGCCGTTACCCCCGGCACCTTAATCTTATTAGGCGGGTTGAACTGGTGTCAGCGAAGAAATTGCCTCACTAAGGGCGTGATTTTCGGAAGTACCAGCAGGAGGCAGGCAGTCGCAGCAATCAGACAGGCAAGCAGTACCGCTCCCGAGGCAATATCTTTGAGGATTTTTATGTGAGGGTCATTCT
>CAYNSZ010000037.1:0-9563 GCA_964400075.1 uncultured Planctomycetia bacterium | reverse complement strand
CTATATTTTATTTACTCAATTTCGTTTGCCTTTGTACTATGACGTTTCTTCCTGCTAAAAAGCCTGTTATTCCTTTGATGCAACTAAAGGCCATGTTCTCTATGGCCCAATTTAAGCCATAAATAGGCCTAATTTAAGCGGCATCGTTTTATAGCAGGAATTTATAGGCTAGTTTAGTTATTGTCAGAATTAGGCCAAAACAAGGGTATTTTTTGAGGTTCGGAAGGCAGTTTTACTGATCGGCAGTCTATTTCGATATTATCGGGCTGCTTGTTTCGCCGGTTATTTTATTGACATAGATATCTGCATTATAATCGCTGGGATAATCGAACACGCCAAGTTTTTTAAAGAGTTTTGGTTTGAAGCGGACAAGCCATGAGTTTCGGTCAGCTCCGCTACCTTCATAGACGTCGGCAGAACGGACATCAAAGCCTTTACTGCAATTTTCATGGGCCAGGCAGGCATTCTGGGCGATAACCCTTGCTTCTGCCATATTGATCCTGTCAAAGCGTTTAACTTTTATATAATCAGCCTGTACCGTGTCGCTGATTTTTGCCGGAGCCCCGCAGCCGCTTACCGCAAGCAGTAGACACAGTTGATAGATGAGCTGTTTCATTGTTCCTCCTTCTTATCCTTTAATTGAGGGTATTGTTTAGGGTAATGGAAAAAAACAAGAGTTCCTTTATTTTTTCCGACACTTTTCCAGGAGTTGCCTTTAAAATCAGCGCAGAAGATGCCGCAGGTCGGTATAGTATCCAGTGCAGAACCGGTTAAGTAACGGGAAAACTCCGTAAGTTCCGGATTGTGCCCCACGAGTATCGCTTCGCGCGATGAAGCTTTGATATTTCTGACCGTTTTAAGCAGCGTGGAGATATTGGCTTGATACGCTGATCGGTCAATTTCGATTTTTAAGGCAGGAAAACGTATGGCTTTGGCGATGATTCTGGCGGTATCAAGCGCTCTTTTTGCGGGGCTGGAGATGATCACTTCGGGTTTTACTTTGCATTTTTTAAGCTGTTTGCCCATAAACGGCGCGTCTCTTTTGCCACGCGTATTGAGCGGCCTCTCTTTATCCGGTAACTCAGGCTCCTCCCAGCTTGACTTGGCGTGTCTGACCAGATACAGGCGTTTCATGATTATTGCGATGCAGGCGATTGAGGCATGGCCGGCAGGATAAATGAAAATGTCGAACCCTCGCCCTCTTTGCTTTCAACCCCGATGGTGCCTCCATGGAGTTCAATAATGGTTTTGCAGATAGCAAGTCCCAGCCCCAAGCCGCTTTCTCCCCGGGGTGATTTCAAGCTGACTTGTTCATATTTATTGAAAATTCTTTTTAGATCCGCGTCTTTTATACCTATTCCCGTATCCATGGCCGAAACCCGTACCTGAGCGGGTTGAGTATCAGGTAGACTCGTGGCGGTGATGGTTACTGAGCCCTGTTCAGGGGTAAATTTAAGGGCGTTGCTGAGCAGGTTAATGATTACCTGGGATATTCTTTCCGGGTCTCCCACAACTGCAGGAATTTTTCCCATATTTATGCGCAGCCGTATTTTTTTATTGTCCGCCCAGCCTCGGAGCAGGTTGACGCTTTCTTCGAGTATCTTGTCCAGGAAGACTTCTTCTTTTCGCAAAACAATTTTTCCGGTTTCGAGCTGGCGGATATCAAGAATAGCAGAGATCAGTTTTTCCATTTTTTCTATATTTTTCTGGCAGGTGGTGATAAATTTTTTCTGGGTCTCATCGAGACGGCCGAGCAAATCCGTTCCCTCAAGAAGCACGGATAAATTCTGCTTAGCAACCAGTATCGGTGCCCGCAAGTCGTGACCGACAACCTCCATGATATCAGTTCTCATTTTTTTTAACTCTTCCTCTTTCATCATGTTTTGCAGGGCTGAAACCGTACCGATGGCCTTTCCGTTTTTATCCTCGATGACCGCCGAAGATTCAGAAATAATATCCCGGGCAGTAGAATCCGGCGCAATTGTTTCTACTTCTTTAGGGGTATGGTCTTCAGTTTCTTTCTGCCAATCAGCGGTCAGAGAAAGCGCCCGGCCCTGTTTGATGAGGTCTTTGAGGGGTTTTTGTTTCCCTTCCTGCAGGGATATCCCCAAGGTTTTTTCAGCAAGGGGGTTTATCGAAATGATTTTTCCGCCGTCATCGATTACAATAACACCCTGGCTGTTTTGCCTGAGAAGGGTATTGATCCGTTCTTTTTCGTCTATGAGTTTTTGGTTGAATTGCTTGATCTCCCGCAGAGAATTCTCGACCCGTTCCTCGAGGGTCATCTGAAAGTCTTCTTCGAGTTTATGCAGGCGTTCTAGTTCGTTCTTGGCAACCAGCACTTTCTGGGGTTCAGTAAGTTGTTGCTTAATATCGTGTATAGTCTCAGGGCTGAAACCTAAATCAGCAAGTTTTTGTCCGAGATTTGAAAGATAGGCCTCGATGTCTTTTTGTTTTCGAACCACTCGTTTTAATACTTGCAAGAGTTCCCGGGGGTGTTGTTGAGCAGCTTCGATTAATTCATGGTATTGGGCAGACTTTGGCTTTTCCTGAATCGACCCGCTGATATAATCCTTCCAGAACAGAGCAAATGCTTTGCGGTCTATGGCCCCGGCTCCGTCAGGTTTTTCCCCTAGGCCAGGAGTCTTGGCTGCTCCTTCAGGACCGATTTCAATGCCTTCTTCTGCGGTCTCTGGGGCGGCCGTCCCTATGCCTGGTTTGCCTGAGCCTCCCCCTCCACCGCCTCCTCCGGCCACGACCTCTTCATCATCATGCACGAGCATGAAGCGTAGTTGGTCAATTTCAATGTTTCTGACATTACCCTGTTTGAGGAGTTTCTGTAAACCGCCCCGGTTCTTTAAATCCTCCGGCTGCAGGTTTAGCGCGCTGAGGAGGATTGAGAGCTCAGAATCGCTCATGCCCCGGCGTAGAGTCACGCTATTGATGTTTAGTTTTGCGAAGCTGTCCCTGATGACTTTTACCAGCCCCTTGGGGCGTAGGGTCGCCGCGCTTAAGGTGAAGGCGTCTGCGATGATTTCCAAGTCATCCTCTTTCTTGACGAGGGAAAATTCGTTAAGCAGTAAAAACACGTCAGCGACAGCCTGAGTAAGGTTTTCCCGTGAATGCCTTGCCTGAGGCATATCATAGCCGTACATGCGCCGGTTATTTTCAGCGACACACCAGCGGCCGATTAACTCGCCCAGCTTATCTTTTATGGTGTTAGTTACGTCCATACTGCTATTGTATCCAATTTTGAGTCAAAAATCAATTCGACGCACCACAGGCCTTTAGGCCGTGGTTTGCTCATGATTTTGATACTGAGCGGCGCCTATACTATCGCGCCCTGAGGGGCGCGGTTTTGGCGCCGTCGAAGTATAAAGGTCGATTAAACTTTCCGCAGGAACGATCCGCAGACGATATCATCCTTAAAGAGGTTGGCAAGAATAATCGAAATTTTGTCTCCGGGCTGAGCTCGACTTAAGACTTGGCCTGACCGCTTCAGAGATAGGACTTTACAGAGTTTTGTGCTGCCTGACTTCAAGGTCACCATAACTTCATCTCCTTGGATGAGTGAACCGCCGCGAGCTTGACCGTAAACTAATGCCCCCTGTCCGCAGACGTCGGATACAGCGTCAATTTTTAAATAAAATCCCATAGCATCTAGGGCTAAACCATCGCTTGATTTTTTTGTATTCGAGGCAAGGGTCGTATGCGGCTTAAGGAAGCGGATAAGTTTATTCAAGAGATTGTGCGGCATAAGCCTACCGCAGACGATGCAGCGGGTTTGAGTATCGGCGAGGTTGCTGCGGCATTGAGGGCATTCCATGGCGCGTTAATTACCGAGATAAAATTACTCTACCGCTTTTTCGCATTTTTTCAAGTGAAATCAACGACTTTTAAAATAATTGGCGAGCATATATCGTGGACCTTTTATGTTATAATAAGAAACTGGTAGGATTACTCACCGTAAGTCAAGCGCCTACTCTATAAACCGTGCAAAGACCATATATTTTGACTATCACTTTGAATCCGGCTATTGATAAAACAGTCA
The DNA here is from genome assembly GCA_964400075.1 of uncultured Planctomycetia bacterium. Lineage (GTDB taxonomy): Bacteria > Omnitrophota > Gorgyraeia > Duberdicusellales > 4484-171 > JAFGHG01. Next base: position 5,512 of record CAYNSZ010000037.1, on the reverse strand, counting down.
TCGTCCCTGATTTTGCTATTGGCGGAGATTTTTGCGAGCAGAGCCTTTCGTTTACCGCCGGCGGTAAAGGCATAAATGTTTCTCGAACCCTGCGACATTTTAGAATTTCCACCCTTGCCAGCGGTTTTCTGGGCGGAACAGCTGGAGAATATATCAAGCTCATGCTTATGCGTGAAGGGATAAGGAATGATTTTTGTTTTATCGGAGGTAATTCTCGCACAAGCTTGACGGTCATAGATCCCGTCGGCAATGCCATAACCAGGGTCATTGAACGCGGCCCCCGCATCAACCAACGGGAGCGCCAAGTTTTTCTTAATAAATTCGCCTCCCTCATTAAAGGCTGCTTGCTGGTTATCTTCTCCGGCCGCAGCATACCGGGCGCTGAAGATTCCTTCTACGCCAAATTAATCATGGCTGCAAAAAAGCAAAATAAACCCGCGGGGCTTGATACCAGCGGTAAAGCCTTGAAACTTGGCCTTAGCGCCAAGCCGTATCTGATTAAACCGAATCTTATGGAGGCTGAGCAATTGCTGGAGCGCAGGCTTGATACTTTCAGGAAGCGTAAAGCAGGGGTAGTTGCGCTTCGGAAGATGGGTGTTCAGGTCGTGGCCCTTACCCTCGGCGCTGAAGGGGCTATTGTTTTTGACGGCAAAACCATGGTTGTTTCTCACCCACCGCGGTTTAAGCCGCTCAGCCCGGTTGGCTGCGGAGATGCTTTCATGGCAGGATTTTTTACCTCACTAACCAGAGGTAAAAAAATTCCGGAATCAGTACGATTTGCTGTAGCCTGCGGAACTGCAAGTAGTTTAAATCTTAAACCCGGTTTTATAACCAACGCCGTTTTAAAGACAATCTATAGAAAAATTAAACTTGAAACCACCGGTTATTCGGGTAGCGGATGGCCGCGTTAAGCTTTGAACAGCCTGCCGTTTGAGCCGAGTCCTCCGTTCTAGCAAATGTATTTGCCGGATTGTCCCTGTTTGTAGCCTCACCTTCATCAATATATCTACCGGCTTTGTCTGGGATTTTCTAACTAGAGATCGTCGAAACGTACCTGCATAAGTTTATAACCGTCGCCCTCCTGCATAAAATTCACGGATATCTTTACCTTCCCCTTATTATCAAACGAAGCTTGATAAATGAGAAGCGGCGTTGCCGGGTTAAAAACGCTCATTCCCGGAATGAGCTGTTTAGATTGGAAGTTTCCGTATTTCTCCTTATAGTGGTCGAGGTAGATATTCTTGAACGCTTCCTCGGTAGCGATACTTGACATAACTTCCCCAAAATCATGGTAAAACTCACGGTAATCTTCGTTATTATAGCCGGTAAGCATTCGATCGACCATCGGTTCGTATTGAGCAATAAAACTGTCGAGGTCTGCCGGAGCGGATGCCCAGACCAGGCTCACTCCAGCTGATAGCGCCACGAATGTCAAGAACCGCAAAATAATTTTTCTCATCCCGCCTCCTTTTTTATCAAACTTTTTCTAAGAGTTCCAAGGCACGTATGCTACTAATGTAGCGTGAATATTGTTTTTTTCAAGCAAATTTGAATTGATAGGATAAAAAAGAACGCGTCACACTTTTTAAAGACGTACGAGGTGTGACGCGTTGCGGATAGCTTTTCCAGGCCCTAGTAACGCCCGCGGAACCTGCGGTGAGAGTCGCGGGAAGGGTAATGATGGTAATCGCGGCAGTTGTATTTCCAGGATCCGCCTTCCTCCACCAGATATTCTCTATAGTAGCCCTCGATAAAAATTTCGCCGTACTGGGGGTCATATTCCCAATGGCCCGGTACCCACTCTTTCCTCCACACGGTTCCGGGTACCCATGTCCGGCGGCAGTCATGGTCGTCCCTGACGTAGACATAGGTGTGTGAATAGCTGCGGGGCGCGTAGCGGTCGGTATTGTTTATGCCGGTCATGCCCCCCAGTATGTCCACTCTACCGCCGCTCAACAAACGCAAACCTTCAATACCGGTGAGCACTTTGCCCGCGATATCCCAGTCGCTCGCAAACGTTGTCGCAGTAAGGCTTATCATCGCTAACGCTATGAAGGAAATCTTCGCCAGCCGTTTCATTGGTCCCTCCTTATTCGTTACCATGCTCGCGCCATTTCCCGCGTGGCTTGTCTTTGCGTTCCTCGATTTTTTGGTGGAAAGTTTGATACTGCTCAGGAGTCAATATTTGCTTCATCTCCAGGACGCGGTCGATGCGGTAATCAATCATCTGCCCTTGGAGTTTCTTCATATCCGAAGCGATACCCTGTAATGCATCCTCATCGGAAGACGGCTTCGACAATTCATTTTTAAGCGCCTGGCGCTTGTCGCGTAGCTGTTCCTGCAACGCTTGGACTTCTTGATGATGCTGTTGGCGCTGCTCTTTGAATTGTGTTTGCTGCTCAGGAGTTAAGCTCAGGTCCTCGATGACCGAATCGATAAATCTTCCTTTTCCCTCAGGGGGGCCTCCTTCGTTTTCAGCTAATGGCTGGCTGCGCCCAGACAATGTTAGGGAAGTCAGAACCAGAATCAAAGCTCCAGTCAGAACGTATTTGTTCATTGCTTTCACCTCCACTCTCTTTGACAGCAGAATAACCAGAAAAAGTTCCCTGCTTAGAGAAAATATTCCTCAAGGTCGGTCCCGAAGTCAACACTCTCTTCGCTAAAACCGTTTGCGGGAAGATAGCCGTAAAAGTAATCCTGTACGGTCACCTGTTCAGTTAAATATTCCCTGATTTCGTTTTTACTTCCGAACTGCAGGCGGATCATTCCAACCGTTATGACTATAGCCGCCATGGTCGTTGCCAGAGACAGAACAGGCTTGCGCATGAGGGACATCAGAAAAGCATCGATTTTTTCACGGAGAAGGGAAAGTTTGGTTTCCGAAGGCCTGGAGGGGCTTACCGCTTGTTTAATGTTGCGCCAAACCGATTCCGGAGGCAGAAGTTTCTCGGTGTTGTGCAAAGGCAGCAGGGCTGTATCTTTGGCAAGACGTTCAAACTGCCTGCATTCGGAGCATTGGTTGATATGGGCATTGATGAGCTGCCGCACGTCTTCGGTAAGCTCGCCGTCGCTATAATCGGTCAGGATGAATTCCTGAATGCGTTTGCAGATCATGGCTTATCACCTCTTTTTTTGCATGGGCCATAAGGGTTGAGCGGCCCCGCATAATGCGTGAGCGGACCGTATTAATATTAATATGTAAGGCCTGCGCGATTTCTTTGTAATTAAGACCCTCTATTTCCCGTAAGACAATGCAGGCGCGTTGATCCGGATTTAATTTCAGCAGAAGATTTTCAAGGCATTGTTTATTGTCATCCTGGCTGATAGCTTCGTGGGCCGGCAGCGGTGTTTCAGAATAGCTCAGATCTTCCCGGAAGGGTTTCCCCTGTATTAAATCCCTGTGTTGCTTGCGGTAAGCATTGATGGCGCTGTTCGCGGCTATCCGGTAAATCCAGGTTTTCAGGGATGAGCGGAATTGGAAATTTTTCAAATTTCTGAATATTTTTACAAAAACTTCCTGAGTTACGTCTCGGGCGCTTTCTGCTTGGTTAGTGATGCGAAGGGCCACGGTATAGACAAAACCTGAAGTTAAACGGTAGATAGCCTCAAAAGCAGCCATATCTCCTCCTGCTGCCCTATTGATTAAGTCACGGGGTATTTCCTGCATGTTATCCTGATATCTTTGACAGCGCTATAGCCTGAAAAGTTCCCTTAAATCGAGGAAAAAAGCGTTGATTCCTGAGCTGGTAAGAATAATGACTCACCTCTTCTGTTTCTCGATAGGATTTTAGGCTGTAAAATCAGGCGTGGTAAATTTCCAAGCATGCGCAGGACAGGCCCTTTGCAATGGCGTCTCCCCTCCCATTCAGTCATTAGCCTGGTCGGTCTCTGGCATCGGGGTAAGGGCAAAACTTTGGCTGACAAAAGCCACGATGCTTTTCCAGTTTTGGTTGAACATTTCTACGGGTACAGCATGGCCATACCCCTGGTTGATGAGTGTGCGCATTGGGATGCCGAATTCAGCGAGCCACGACTGAAGGGCTTTGAGGGTTTCTATGGCCTTGTCCTCAGTACCAGCAAGTATATAGGTGGGTGGGAGTTTCCGGGCCTTTTCTTTATCAAAACCAGCCGGTAAGTATCCTGAATTTATCACCAGCAAGCTTACGCGGTCATCATCAGAAGCAGCGACCAGAGCGATGGTGCCGCCTAGTGAATAACCGATCAGGGCGATTTTTGAAGGATCAGCATTGGGAAGGGTTTGCGCATAGTTGATGGTTTGAACGATCGTTTCTATCCAGTTATACTCATCGCTGTCAAAGTAATGAACATTGATAGCGATGATCCCTTGTTTCATCAGGTCAGAGGCAAAATCCCGGTAGCGTTGCGCCCGTTCACCTTCTATTCCCGCTGCGCCATGGATAAGTATAGCGATGGGGCATTGGTCTTTACCCGGATGGTAAATATCAAGTTTTACCTTTTCGCTGGCATAGCTAAGATAATGTGTGCTGATTGTTTCGCCGGTACCTGCGGCAGCGGTTGAACACGTGAGGGTAAGCAGGATAAAAACAAGGAATTTTTTCGCAAAGCGGTAAGAGCTCATACAGCTTTGGATTTATTTTGGCTTGATTTCTCGAGCTTTGCCCAGGTATCCTTAAGCGACACGGTACGGTTGAACACGAGCGTGTTTCCTGAACTATCAGGATCAACACAGAAATATCCTTGCCTGAGGAATTGAAACCGTTCAGCTGGCCGGGAGTTTTTAAGGCTAGGCTCGACCTTGCAAGCAGTAAGGATTTCCAGCGAATGCGGGTTAAGGCTGTTTTTAAAGTCTTCGTTGCTTTCGCCGGGTTCAGGCTTGATAAAGAGCGAGTCGTAGAGCCTGGCTTCGGCGTCAAGGGCGAAGGCGGCAGAAACCCAATGCGAAGTTCCTTTTACGATGCGGCCGTCCGCGCTCCAGCCGCCACGGGACAGCGGGTCGTAGGTGCAATGCAGCCGGACGATTTCACCGCGCTCGTTTTTAATAACCTCAGTGCATTTGATGTAATAGGCGTGTTTCAATCTTACTTCGCGCCCCGGGGCCAGCCGGAAGAATTGTCGAGGTGGATTTTCCCTGAAATCCTCCTGCTCAATATAGATAACCCTCGAGAAAGGTACTTTACGGGTTCCTGAAGCGGGATCCTCGGGATTGTTCTCAGCTTCGAATTCCTCTACTCTATCCTGTGGGTAGTTAACAATAACTACTTCCAGGGGTTTGAGCACAGCCATTCGGCGGGGTGAATTTCTATTCAGGTCTTCACGGATGAAGTGCTCAAGCAATGCCACATCAACCATACTATTCATTTTATTTACCCCGATCCGTTCACAAAAATTCCGGATTGCTTCCGGAGTCACTCCCCGGCGCCGTAACCCGGAAATAGTGGGCATGCGGGGGTCATCCCATCCCCTGACAATGCCTTCCTCTACCAATGTCTGCAACTTCCTTTTGCTCAATATGGTGTACGTCAGGTTCAGG
>CAYNSZ010000036.1:5088-9567 GCA_964400075.1 uncultured Planctomycetia bacterium | reverse complement strand
GTGCGCTATATTTATCTCTGGTTACGCGGAAATTAAGAATGACGAAATGAGGTTTGAAGAAATACTCATCCAAAGCAAGCAAGCAGCTCACTACCGGGATGACCCCTCTAAAACCAACGAAATAGTCGGGCAGTTAGTCAAAGACCTTGATGCCTTTGCCAAGAATTATCCCAAAAGCAAATACGCTGACGACGCGACATTCATCATCATCGAGCTTACTACTCCGCTGGCTTTAAAAAACAAGGACCATAGACTGCTGGGCAACCTCGAAGCTGCGGTGCAAGACTTATGTGCCAGGTATCCCGACGCAAAGATTGAACCCTGGACGATTCAAGAATTGACCAATAACCGCGGACATGAAAACACCTTTATGTATCGTATCCCGCTTGTCTCTGTACCCTTTTTTATGCGGGCAACCATGGGCTTGGTTGATAATGATTACCCTGCCGCACGGGACAATTTCCTGAAACTCAAAGATAATATTGAGCTCTCAGGATATGACAAACAGTATTTACGACAACTCATCTACTCATCATTGGCCAAGGCCTACCTTGGCTGCGAAAGGCCCCTCGATACCATAACGGCCTTGGAGCAGGAAGCTTTTGATAAATTCCCGGACGATATAGCCTTGCAAAAGAGCATTGACCAGATGAAACAGCAGGCGATAAAAGAAAAATAGCGATGGCCTTCATTTTAGCCGAAGGCACAGCTTTAAAAAGCAGAACCGTCCTGATAACTTTATGACAAGATATTCCGCTCGGTTTTACCTTACCCTTGCTGTATTGTTCGCCATGATTTTGCCGGGTATCGTCTATGGGTATGAAATAGAAATTATTGGTTCAGCGGAATTCAAGCAACAGGTAACGCGGGCTTTAGCCCGCGTATCAGAAAAGGCGCCCGATGCCTATCAAATGATAACAGATTATGTGGGAAGGATAGAGTATAACGAGCGCAGCGGAATGCTCGCCTATGAAACTCCTCCGACCTATCAGCTGTCTTCGGTAACCGCCTTTTATTCGGTCAGCTGGTGCGCGAGTACCATCGCTCACGATGCATATCATTCCAAGCTTTACCATGAGTATAGAAAAAAACATGGCGAACCTGTTTCCTATGACGCCTGGGCTGGATTTGAGGCAGAAAAAAAGTGCATTGCATTCCAGTTAGAAGTGCTGAAGAAAATCGAAGCGCCGCTCGATGAAATAACCTATTGCATCTCTTTGGACGGGACTCATGGCGATGTTAATAAAGACGGTAAACTCGACAGCGAAGATTATGATTTGAGAAGCTGGTAAAAGATTGTTTTCGGGGGGTACGGAACGTATCCTGATGCAGAGGAAAGGAGGATGAATGAAATTGAGGTTTTATAAATTGTTAAATCTACTGCTTTTTACCTGGGCTGTGAGCCTTTTGTTTATCAACAACCTCTGTGCCTGCTCCTGCGCGGCCCCGGAAGGAACTATCGAAGAGCAGGTGAGCAAACAATGCGACCAATCAGTAGCGGTATTTATCGGTACGGTCACCTCCATTAAAAAGCTATCACCTAAGGAATATTCGAAAGAGTTCAAGGCACAAGCAGCAGCCGACGGTATCGATGACCTGGAAATAGAACTCACCGAGTTTGAAGTCGTAGAAGTGTTTAAAGGGCCTGAAGCCCAAAAAATTCATACCGAAATCGTGACTATATGCTGTTTGTGCGGGTACAAATTCGAAACGGGCGGGAAATACATAGTCTACGCGGATCACCAGCTTCCGGGCGGAGCTTATGATGTGAGCGGCTGTTCACGAACACGGGCCATTGAAAATACGGAAACAGAAACATTGGAAACCGAGTTGTTAAGGAAATTGAAAAGTGCTCAGTAGTCCGGCACCACTTTCCTGCCGGAAGCGGGAATGAAAGCGCGGCTATTATTTGATAAGCAATTCGGCGATCTGGACGGCGTTTAAGGCGGCGCCTTTACGCAGGTTATCGGAAACGCACCAGAGCCAGAAGGAGTTTTCGGCAAAAGGGTCCTTACGCAGCCGGGCTACAAAAACTTCGTCTTTCCCCTCCGCCTCAAGCGGGCAGCATAACTCATCTTCAAAATACACGACCCCGGGGCTCTGGGAAAGGACCGAAGCTAAAGCCTCCCGGGAAGCGGGCTTCTTGACCGTAAAATAAATCGTTTCAGAATGGGAAGTAAACACCGGCACCCGCACGCAGGTAGCGGAAATCTTAATGGAATCGTCGCCTAAAATCTTGCGGGACTCATGCACCACTTTCCATTCTTCGCTGGTAAAGCCTTCCTCGGCAAAAGCGCCTATCTGGGGGATGACATTAAAGGCGATTTGCTTACTGAATTCCTGGGGATTAGCTTCTAAAGTTTTCTCCATCTGGTCGAATTCCACTTTTTCATTTTGCTTGACTAAAGAAGTGGTCTCTAGCCATAAGCTCATGGCTGCCCGCTTACCCGCTCCTGAAGTCGCCTGGAAGCTGGTCAGGATGAACTGCTTGAGGCCGTAAGCCTTAAAAATCCCTCCCAAAGCCACAACCGCCTGTATAGTAGTACAATTGGGATTGGCAATCAAACCCTTATGAGAGCGTATCGCGGCCGGGTTGACTTCAGGCACAACCAGGGGAACCTCAGGCCGCAGCCTGAAATCATTGCCGTTATCTATGACCACTGCGCCTTTTTCGATAAATTGCTGGGCGTACTGGACACTGGCTCCTTTTTCACCCTCGGTTCCGGCAAACAGGGCTATATCAATACCGGAAAAATCAGCGCCGTCAATAGCTTCCACCTGATATTTGATTCCGTCGACTTCTATCTGGCGGCTGCTACGGGCAAACACCCGCAGGCTTGAGGCAGGAAACTTTCTCTGGCGCAGGACCCTTAAAAGTTCCACGCCCACCGCGCCCACACCGATGACTGCAACGTTTTTGCTCATACGATAATCCCTGTAAAATGTTGTGTAATGTGTAAAGTGTAATGTGTCATGTATCTTATGTACGTTATCAACTTGGTGTTAACATGCCCGTATGTTAAATCCGAAGCACGAAACACGAAACAAACAAAGAAAATCCGAAATCCTAATATTCTAAACAAATACCATTCCTCTATCTGTTTTCTTCATTTCGAATTTGTTTCGGATTTCGATATTCGGATTTCTGATTTAAATTGTAAACGCAATTCTGTTAAACTACAACCTAATTGCCCATCTGCGGTTAGAGGTGTTCGACCACCAAGTCGCCCACCTCAGTCGTCGAATATCCCATTTTTCCCGCGGCAAGAGAGTTGAGCTTATTTTTAACTACGGTTTTAACTGCGTTTTCAACCGCGGCTGCGGCCTTACTCTCGCCGATCTGCTCAAGCAGCATGCCTAAAGCGCAAATAGCCGCCAGAGGATTGATGACGTTTTTGCCGGTGTATTTGGGAGCGCTTCCGCCGATTGGCTCAAACATGGACACTCCCTGCGGGTTGATGTTTCCTCCGGCTGCGATACCCATCCCGCCCTGGATCATCGCCCCCAAGTCGGTGATGATGTCGCCGAACATATTGTCGGTCACGATAACATCGAACCACTCCGGATTTTTGACCATCCACATGCAGGTCGCGTCCACATGGGCATAGTCGGTGGTAATATCCGGGAAGTCTTTGGCCACCTCATAGAAAGTACGCTCCCATAAATCAAAGGCGTAGGTAAGTACATTGGTCTTACCGCAGAGGGTAACGGTCTTGCGTTTGTTTCGCTTACGCGCGCATTCAAAAGCATAGCGGATGCAACGCTCAACCCCGGTGCGGGTATTGTGAGAGATCTGGATTGCGACCTCATCGGCTTTGCCCTTGTTGCGGAATTCACCCATGCCTTTGTAAAGGCCTTCGGTATTTTCCCGGACCACCACAAAATCTATGTCCGCTTCGGTCTTGTCTTTCAAGGGGCAGAAACGCCGGTCGTACAATATCACCGGCCGTAAGTTGATATACTGGTCAAGCCCGAAACGCAGCGCAAGCAATATACCTTTCTCGAGAATGCCGGGCTTTACTTTTGGATGGCCGATAGCGCCCAGGTATATGGCGTCAAAGCTTTTAAGCTCCTGGAGCGAACCTTCAGGCAGGACATCCTTGGTTTTCAAATAGCGCTCGCCGCCGAAATCATAGGTTGTGGTCTCATGGGCCACCTTGAATTTTTTTGAAACCGCGGCAAGCACTTTCAAACCTTCGGCAACCACCTCAGGACCAGTGCCGTCCCCGGGTATAACCGCGATGCGGTACTTCTTACTCATTCCTCCATCAGCTCCTCAATCCATTTTATGGCACTTTTATTGATGATGATAGCGTCCTTGCGTTTGGCGAATATTTCCAGGTGCAGATTAAACGGCAGTATTTTATAATTGGAGAACTGCGCCTGGGTAACCACCAGAAAAGGATCCTTGCGCTCGTTTAAAAAATCCGACACGCGCAGGCCCTGGACTGCCGAGATCAGATACTTGCCCACGAACTC
>CAYNSZ010000036.1:0-5078 GCA_964400075.1 uncultured Planctomycetia bacterium | reverse complement strand
TTTGCCCTTAACAAAGGTGCCGTCAGCGCAGGCGATATTTACTTTGCGGATATCTTTTGGCGTTCTCATTGCTTACCCCCTTTTTGTTTTATCCAAGGGATCAACCCGCCGCTTTTAATGATGGCTTCAAGGAATGCCGGGAAGGCATGGGTGCGGCAGGCTTTGTCTTTGGTGCGGTTCTTCACTGTTCCGGCGGCTAAATCAACCTCAAGCTCATCATTCTCCTCTATCGGGCAGGCTGCCGTAAACTCGATAATCGGCAGGCCGATATTAATGGCGTTTCGAAAAAAAATCCTGGCAAAGCTGTGGGCGATGACCAAGGAAATGCCGCAGCCTTTAATCGCCCAGGGAGCGTGCTCCCGCGAAGAACCGCAGCCGAAGTTTTTTCCGGCAACGATAATGTCACCCTGCCGCAAGCGCGCGGCAAAACCCGGGTCGAGGTTTTCCATGCATTTGGAACCTAAAAAAACCGGGTCTTGGGAATCCAGGTATTTGGCCGCGATAATATCGTCGGTATTTATATTATCACCGAGAATGCGGGCGTGGCCCTTAATGATCATTGACGCCTTCTCCGAAATCTTTAATGATTTTTTCCATGTCCTGGAGCCGCCGGTTCAGCTCTTGGACATCTATGGAAACGTCAGCCTCGGTAGCGGCTTTTTTCTGGTCTTCCATGCTTAGGGCGCCTTCGAGGAGTTCGGTGACACCGTCGAGCTGGTAATCCGATTCCTTCAACTCCTCGAGTTTCTCTTCCACCACCCGGCTGTCCCAGAGCTCTTCTCCGGGGATCTGCATGACCACGGCATCTTGAGGAAGCTCAAACAAACTGTCCTCTAAGGGCTCATCCTTTTTGATATTCTGGATCCTGGTTATTATCCTGCCCTGCGGGGTGTTCATCTGAAGCCGCACGGGAAAATCAATTGTTTTATCGACCCAGATCTTAGACTCAGCTCCGCTGGATGAATTCTGGTACACATCACACAGCGTACCCTCGAAGGACTCCTCACCCTTATACTCGAACTGAGGATTGTTTTTAAAGTCCGGCACGGGGGTATTCTGTGTGAGCCCGGAAAAGGGGAGCTCAAAAGCGGTCTTTTGCGCCGGGGTATAGGAATAAACCTTGCTGCCGTTGAAAATCACGAAAACCTGCTGGCCAAGCACCGAGGTCTCGATACGCACCTTATCGGCCTTGGCAAAATATTTCGTGGTCATGGAACCGGCAACAAAGCCGGGCATTTCAGTATTCGCCTCATACTGGATGGTCTGATACTCAAGAGGCAAGACTCGGTAGGCAAGGCTTACGAAACCCAGAACCAGAATAAGGACGATCAAATTCTTCATAGCACCTCCACCATTGCCTTAAGCAAGCTGGCTGGGATTGGTAATCCGGCCGGTAAGGCTGCTTGCGGCCGCGACTGCCGGCGACGATAAATACACAAAGCTTTCGGGGCTTCCCATTCTTCCCACAAAATTACGGTTGGTGGTCGCAAGCGCCACTTCTCCTTTATCCAGAATCCCGCTGTGGCCGCCGAGGCACGGCCCGCAGGTCGCCGGCGATATAATAAAACCCGCTTCATGAAAGATTTGCAGGTACTTCTTTTTCTCGGCCTCATTATAAATCTTCGGGGTTGCCGGAATGACAATGGCGCGAAGGCCTTTTTTGACTTTTTTACCCTGAACGATTTTCGCGGCCACCGCTAAATCGCTGAGCCTGCCGTTGGTGCAGGAACCGATGACCACCTGGTCGAGCCTGACCTTGGCAAGCGCGTCGACCGGCTTAACATTACTGGGCAGGTGCGGACAGGCGACCTGCGGTTTAAGGCCGCTGGCATCGATACGCACGCAAGCGGCATACGTGGCGTCTGCGTCGCTGGTAAGCCCTGCGACCTTTACGCGGGAGTTGACCTGCCGCATTTTTGCGCTGAGGTTAACCTGCCGCATTTTTGCGCTGAGGTTAACCTGCCGCATATAGGCTCGGGTAGTTTCGTCAGCTTCGATAATGCCGGTCTTGGCCCCGGCTTCAACAGCCATATTGCACATGGTGAAGCGTTCATCCATGGAAAGTTTCCTGATAACCGGCCCGCTGAACTCCATGACTTTATAGAGCGCTCCGTCAACGCCGATTTTACCGATGGTGTGTAAAATCAAGTCTTTGCCGCCCACCCAGCGGCCAAGCTTTCCCTCATAGATGAACTGTATAGTTTGCGGTACTCGTAGCCAGCATTTGCCTTCACGCAGGCAAGCGGCTAAATCGGTTGAACCGACACCAAAGCTGGCCGCCCCCAGAGCACCGTAGGTGCAGGTATGGGAGTCAGCGCCTATAATTAAATCAAAAGGTCTGATGAGACCCGCCTCGGGTAAAAACGCATGCTCTATACCACAGCGGTCAATATCATAAAAGTGCTTGATGCCGCGCTCCCGGGCGAATTCCTTAAGCAACCGCACATTGTTGGCGGCTTTGCTATCCCGGGCCGGGGTAAAGTGGTCGCAGATAAAACCGATCTTTTTCGGATTAAAGACGGTGCTAAAGCCGGCTTCTTTAAACTCCTTGACCGCCAGCGGCGCGGTGATGTCATTGCCAAAACAAAAATCAACCTTGGCGTAAATAAAATCTTCAAGCTTCCCTGAAGTTGAATGTTTCAAAAGAATTTTTTCGATTATGGTTAAGCCCATGGTTTTTAATCCAACTGAGATCCGCCTTAAGCCTCCTGCCACTTACGCTGGGCACTCTCAGCCGATTCCGGATCAAAAGCAGCTTATTTAAATTTCTTTATGAGAAGCGTGGCGTTGTGGCCTCCGAATCCGAGGGAATTGGACAGGGCTGCCTCGGCACCAAATTCACGAGCCCGGTTGGGAGTATAGTTCAGGTCGCATTCCGGATCGGGATTTTCGTAATTAATCGTAGGTGTGACCAGGTTGTTCTTAAGGGTAAGGCAACTGACGATAAACTCAATGGCGCCGGCCGCGCCCAGGGTGTGGCCGATCATGGATTTAGTGGAACTGATAAGCAACTCTCGGGCCTGCGCGCCAAACGCATTCTTAATCGCTTTGGTCTCCATCTTATCGTTCAACTCGGTACTGGTGCCGTGGGCGTTGACATAAATTTTCTCCTTACCGCTCATTTCCGCCTCTTTCAGCGCCAGTTTCATCGCCAGGGTCGCGTCTTTTCCCTCGGGTTCCGGCGCGGTAATATGGTAGGCATCACAGGTCGCGCCATACCCGCAGAGCTCTCCGTATATGAGGGCGCCCCGCTTACGGGCGTGTTCATAATCTTCCAGCACCACTACCCCCGCGCCTTCGGCCATAATAAAGCCGTCCCGGTCACGGTCAAACGGCCTGCTCGCGGCCTGAGGATTGTCATTGCGCCGGGAAAGGGCTTTGAGCGCGCAAAACCCGCCGACGCCCATCGGCACGATACAGGCCTCAGTGCCGCCACAAACCACAATGTTCGCCCGGCCGTATTGTATACTACGGTATCCCTCGCCAATGGCGTGAGCTCCGGAAGCGCAGGCGGTCACCGTGCAAAAATTAACTCCTTGTAAATTGAAACGTATGGCGACATGGCCTGCCGCTTCATTGGTAATGAGCGTGGGGATAAGAAACGGCGAAAGCTTGCTCGGCCCCCGCTCAAGCAAGACTTTATGCTCTTTCTCAATGGTCTCAAGGCTGCCGATACCTGATCCAATAATCGTGCCGGCCTGGGTGGGATCGATGCGGTTTAAATCAAGACCCGAAACTTCCAATGCTTCTTGGGCGGCTTTAATTGCGAATTGCACAAAGCGGGGAGTGCGCCGAATGTCTTTGGAGGAAAGGAAACTGGTTGGATCGAAATCGGAAACTTCACCGGCAATCTGGGAATCAAAATCTGTGGCATCGAACTGGGTGATTCTCCTCACTCCGCTCTTTCCCTGGCACAAGGAATTCCAGAAAGAGCTTACCCCTATCCCTACCGGAGTGACCACACCCTGCCCGGTAATAACTACCCGTCTCATCTTGTCAAAAAACCGTTAGCCTTTTTTAGTTACTTTATCCTGAATGTACTTGGCGGCTTCGCCAACGGTGGTAATCTTCTCGGCATCCTCATCGGGTATTTCGATTCCGAACTCTTCCTCTAAGGCCATCACCACCTCTACCGTATCCAGAGAATCCGCTCCCAAATCGTCAATAAAGGAGCTCTCCGGCTTGATTTCTTCCTTTTTCACTCCGAGCTGCTCGGAAATGATTTCTTTTACCTTTTCGTCAATACCCATGGGTTAACCTCCTTTTGCGGTTAGGCTAAATCATTCCCCCGTCAACGACGATTACTTGGCCGGTTATATAATCGGCTGCGCTTGAAGCAAGAAAAAGCACTGCGGCGGCCACCTCATCGGGTGTCCCGAACCTACCCAAAGGTATGCGGGCAAGCATGGCTTCCTTTATAGTATCGGCAAGAACAGCGGTCATGCGCGTTTGAATATAGCCGGGGGCGACTGCATTGATGCAGATACCGCGTGAACCGAGCTCTTTGGCCATGGATTTGGTAAGGCCGATTAATCCCGCTTTGGAAGCCGCGTAGTTTGCCTGGCCGGCATTGCCGACAATCCCGATGATGGAAGATATATTGATGATTTTACCACGGCGCTGTTTCATCATATGCTTGGCAGACGCCTTTGAACATAAAAACGCGCCTTTCAAATTCACCTGCATAACTTTATCCCAGTCATTTTCAGAGAGCCGTATCGCCAGGCTATCACGAGTGATGCCTGCATTGTTTACTACTATATCAATCTTTGAAAACTTGTCAATAACTTTGTTTATTGTTTCCTCAACTTGCTGGCTAACAGTGACATCGACAACGTAGGCCTCGCACTGGCACTGGTTCCTCAGCTCGGTTTTTGCCTGCTCAAGGTCCTGAGCATTGACATCAAACAGTACCACGTTGGCCTTTTCCCTGGAAAAATGCTCGGCAATCTGCCTGCCGATACCCTGAGCTCCTCCGGTAATGATAACTGTCTGACCTGCAAAGCTCATATTCTGTCCTCCTTAATTACGCCGCTGAAAGCGGCGGAATTAACCCCGACGAAGTCGGGGTACCGACT
>CAYNSZ010000035.1:0-9733 GCA_964400075.1 uncultured Planctomycetia bacterium | reverse complement strand
TAAAATTGTCCTTGCGGTTTGATCGGCCTAAGCCCAGTTAATCCAGTAAGCCCTTCCCAAAGGAGATCGCGGCGCTCCTGGAACGTGGCCCTAACCTTCTCCTGCCACTGCTTATGAGCTAATCCGGCTAAAGCGGCTCGTTGCGAGATAGCGCAGGCGCAGGAAGTGGTGTGGTCAATCACTTTCTCTGCTTGGCCGATGATGTCAGGAGGCCCTGCCAGATATCCAAGCCGCCAACCGGTCATGGAATACGTCTTGGAAAAGCCGTTGATGGTCAGGGTGCGGTCAAAAAAACCTTCCAGAGATGCAAAGCTGGCATGGGAGATACCATCGTAAACCAAGGCCTCATATATCTCGTCACTGATAACGAACAATTTCTTTTTCCGGATAACCTCTCCCAGAGCCGCAAGTTCAACCCGGCTATAGGTAAGACCCGTGGGATTACTGGGAAAATTCAGAATCAGCACTCTGCTCTGAGAGCTCAGCGCTTTACTGAGACTCTGGGGGGTAATCTTAAAATTGGTACTCTCTTCGGTAGGAATTACTTTAAGCCGTAAGCCGCAAAGGATCGCCATTTCCGGATAACTCACCCAATAGGGCGCCGGCAAAAGCACTTCCTCGCCGCTCTCGCAGAGCGTAAGCAGCGCCACGTAAATGGCGTACTTAGCTCCGGAGGTGACGATAATCCCTGCCGCTTGCGCCGGTATGTGATTTTCTTCGCGCAGTTTCGCAGCGATAGCCTCACGTAACGCAGGTATGCCCGCGGAGGGGGTATATTTGGTAAATCCTTCTTGGATCGCTTTTATCGCTTCGTCTTTAATGGGTGCGGGGGTGTCGAAGTCAGGTTCACCGGCTGCGAAATTGACGACGTCCTTACCTTCACGCAGGAGCTGTTTGGTCAGGGCAGTTAACTTTAGGGTAGCGGAAGCGCTGAGAGCGGCAACACGGGAATTTACTGCCATAACAGATAATGACTACGTTTGAACGGCTGAAAATTACTGATACCGCCTAGAGCGAATCCCGTTCTTTCTTAAAGATATTTTTTACGCGCGAAGCAATCCCCTTTGAAGGTTTTAAATCCCTTTTGGGTGGAACCACCTCTGCTTTTTCTTCAGTTGGTTTGTGCGCTTTAGCCTCTTTATGTTCTTTATGAAGCTTGAATTTCTTCTCAATCCTGGTCAGCTCTACGAGCGACTGCGGGGCGCCATCACCCTTTCGGTTATTGACCCGCAGCAGGCGGGTATACCCGCCGGTAGATTGAGGGTAACGGGGGACAATAGCCTCAAAAAGCCTGCGCACCAGGGCATGGTCGCCCAATACCTGATAGACCAGCCGCCGGTCGGAAAGCCTCCCGTGCTTACCGCGGGTAATGAGCTTATCCGCTTCGGCCCTCAGGTATTTCGCGCGGGCAGTGGTCGTAACTATCCGCTCATGGATAATCAACGCCCGCAACAGGGAGCGTAGGAGCGCTTTTCGCTGCGCCCGGGAACGGGAAAATTTTATGCGTTTTTTTCTGTGTCTCATGGCTTACAGCATCGTCATTTTATTCTTATCAACCTTCATCCCCAGGGTAAGCCCCATCGATTTAAGGAGCACGTTGACTTCGTTCAGGGACTTCTTACCAAAATTCCTGTAGGAAAGAATCTCCGGTTCAGTTTTTATGACCAGGTCCGCAAGAGTCTTGATGCTGGCGTCGCGCAGACAGTTGCCTGAACGCACCGAAAGCTCAAGTTCCGATACTGGTATTTTAAGCTTCTCGTAGAGGCTGGCCTCCTCCGGTGTCAGCTCCTCGCTCTCTTCTTCCGGAAGCTCGCCGAGGCTGAAGAACAGCTCAAGATGTTTGCTCATGACTTTTGCCGCATAAATCAAAGCTTCTTTCGGCTCAATACTGGCATTGGTATGGATCTCCATGATGAGCTTATCATAGTCGGTCCTTTTTCCCACTCGGGTATTCTCAACTTTAAAGGTGACCCGCTTGACCGGAGTAAAAATCGAATCAATAGGAATAACCCCGATGGGCATACCTTCGCGTTTATTCGCCTCGGCGGTGACAAAACCGCGGCCCCGGCCAACCTCCATCTCAATATTAAGCGCGGTTTTCGTTGCCGTAAGGGTCGCGATATGCAAATCAGGATTAACCACCTCAAGCGTCTCATCGGTAATAATATCCTTGGCCTGCAAGTCTTTCGCGCCTTCGGCTTTAATATATATTTTCTTCGGCGCGCGGGAGTAGGACCGTAACACTAAATTCTTGATATTCAGGATGATTTCCGGGATATCCTCAACCACTCCCTCAACCGTGGTGAATTCATGCGGAACGCCATCAATTTTCACCGAGGTCACCGCCGCCCCTTCAATAGAAGACAGAAGCACTCTGCGCAAGGTGTTACCCAAAGTCACGCCGTAGCCCCGTTCGAGAGGCTCCGCTATGATTTTTCCATAATTAGGGGTATAGGTTTCCTGCTCGACGATGACTCGCTTGGGGAACTGAAAATCCCGCCACGTAATTCCCATCTCCTACCTCCTCATATCTACAATAGCCTCAAGCACGGGCAATCGATCCTCTTATTTCCACAGTAAACCCTGCAAAAGGATCATGATCTGACCGATCAAAATTAAAAACGTTCACTCGATTTACTTTGAATATAATTCAACGACCAGCTGTTCGCTAATGGGTATAACGAGATCCTCTTTTTCGGGCATACGGACAACGGTTAAGCTCAAAGCGTTGTGATCGGCCTTCATCCATCCCGGTACGCTGCGCTCTTTTAAGCTTGCCTCTACTATTTCCTTGAGATGGGCGCGGAAATGTTCAGGAGCCTTAATCTGAATATTCGAACCTTCATGCACCTGATAGGAGGGAATGTTGACCCGCCGACCGCCCACAAAAACAAATCCGTGTAGTACGATCTGCCGTGCTTGTTCACGCGAGAGAGCAAACAGAGCGCGAAAGATGACATTATCCAGGCGGCATTCAAGCAGCTGGATAAGCTTTCTTCCGGTAGCGCCTTTTGAGCGGCTGGCGACTTCAAAAAACCTGCGGAATTGCCGCTCGAGAATCCCGTACATTCGTTTTAGCTTTTGCTTTTCTCGAAGCTGCAGACCGTAATTGGTCATTTTGATTCTTACTTTGGGAGAGGAACCGGGCGGCTTAGGCCGTTTGGAAAACGCGCACTTGGCGCCACCACAGCGTGTCCCCTTCAAAAATAATTTCATATCAGCCCTACGGCACAGTTTACATTTTGGCCCCAAATATCGTCCCATAATCTCCTCGCTTAATTTGTTTACTAAACTCGTCTCTTTTTTTTAGGCCGGCAGCCGTTATGGGGCATGGGTGTAATGTCACGCACCTTCTTGACTGAAAGACCAGCCGCCTGCAACGAGCGTATCGCCGACTCTCTGCCCGGCCCC
Organism: uncultured Planctomycetia bacterium; assembly: GCA_964400075.1. Taxonomy (GTDB): domain Bacteria; phylum Omnitrophota; class Gorgyraeia; order Duberdicusellales; family 4484-171; genus JAFGHG01. Next base: position 6,322 of record CAYNSZ010000035.1, on the reverse strand, counting down.
GGGCCCTTTACTAACACTTCAAGTTCGCGCAAGCCCATTTCCCGGGCATGTTTGGCAACGGTCATGGAAGCAATTTGAGCGGCATAGGGGGTTGATTTTTTAGTCCCTTTAAAACCGACTACCCCGGCTGAAGACCAAGCCAAGACATTACCCTTAAGGTCAGTTATGGTGACGATGGTATTGTTAAAAGTAGCCATGATGTGGGCAACGCCGATTGATGAGGTTAACGGGCTTTTTTTCTTTTTTTCTCCCCTTCGCTTCTGTACCATTGATTCTCCTTTTCCTGATTTTTTACGCTACCCTTAGGTCACCTGCCAACGCTCTGATAACTGAAAACTGATGACTGAAAACTGACAACTGACGACTAAACAAACCTACCTACTTCTTAATGCCGCCCACGCGGGGCCGGGGGCCTTTTCGGGTCCGGGCATTACAACGGGTACGCTGGCCCCGCACCGGAAGGCCTTTTTTATGACGCGAGCCGCGGTAAGAGCCGATTTCTATGAGGCGGCGGATATTTTGAGTAATTTCCCTGCGTAACTCTCCTTCGATATGATACTTCGACTGCATGAAGCCGGCAATCCTGGAAACCTCTTCGTCGTTGAGCTCTCCGGCTTTTCTAACCGGCTCGATGTTGACGGCCTCCAGAATCTCCTTGGCTCTGGCCGGGCCGACCCCGTAGAGGTAGCAAAGAGCGATCTTAATCTGTTTGTTTTTTGGTAAATCAACACCAAAAATTCTTGCCATGGCTTTCTCCTGTTTTCTGGCCCAACCAGAAAGCGGCGCTAGCCTTGCCGCTGTTTATGCTTCGGATTTTTGCAAATGACCCGGACTATCCGCTCCCGTTTAATCACTTTGCATTTATCGCAAATTCTTTTTACCGATGATTTAACTTTCATGATAGTATACTTTTTATTTTTCTCTGTAGGTAATCCTGCCCCTGGTTAAGTCATAGGGCGATAGCTCTACTCTTACCCGGTCCCCGGGAAGAATGCGGATAAAATGCATCCGCATCTTGCCTGACACATGAGCGAGCACGATATGGCCGTTCTCAAGCTTCACCCGGAACATGGCATTGGGAAGCGCTTCGGAAATCTCGCCCTCAACCTCAATCAAATCTTCTTTTGCCATTTTTTGATAGTGCAAAGCGTAAACTGCATAGTGCGCAGTGCGCTCGCATGCCTGCTACTGCGTCAGTATCCAGGGGCCTTTGTTGGTTATGGCCACCGTATGTTCAAAGTGAGCTGACAGAGAACCATCCCGGGTCTTGGCGGTCCAGCCATCTTCCAGAATATCAACTTCATAACTTCCCGCGGCAACCATTGGCTCGACAGCTATCACCTGGCCCACGAAAAGTTCTACACCCTGGCCCGGTTCGCCAAAATTTGGTACTTCAGGCGGAAGATGCAAGTGCCTACCGATGCCATGCCCAACGAATTTTCTTATAACTGAAAATCCGTTTTTTTCGACAATACCCTGGATAGCGGTACTGATGTCACCTATCCGCTTACCAGCCCTGGCTCTTCGTATTCCCTGATAAAGAGCCTGCCGCGTCACCGCGACCAGGCGCCGGGCAGGCTGAGAAACTCTGCCGACTGCATAGGTTGAAGCGGTATCGACGTACAGGCCTTTATATTTTATTCCCAGGTCAACGCTCACCAAATCCCCGCTTTGGATAATCCGCTGCGAAGGTATACCGTGAATTATTTCTTCGTTCACCGAAACGCAGCACGAGGCGCTGTACCCCATGAAGCCTTTAAAAGCCGGCTCCATACCCGGATACCGGGAGAGCGCTGATTCAAAGAACCGCTCGATATCTTTTGTCACAATCTGCGCTTTAATAAAGCGCTGCAGCGCCTTGAGAATTGCCGCCGCGACCTTACCGACCTGTCGCATGGTCGCTAGCTCATCACTACTCAGCAATTCTGACATTCTAACTGCGATTGGATTCTCTCAAAGATCTGGGCAACCGAACCACAGCTGTCAATGATGACCAATTTTCCCTTACTCCGGTAAAAATCCAGCAGCGGTTTACACTCCCCGGAAAAAACCTGCCAACGTTTCTGGATAACCTGAGGGTCATCGTCGCCGCGGCCGCGCTTAGAAAGCCGCTCGGCAATCGTCTGCTGGTCAATCTCAAGGTAGATAAATTTATCGATTTGACTCTTATGTCTGGCCAAAATCTCGTCGAGCTTCTTGGCCTGCTGAAGGTTACGAGGATAGCCATCAAGTATAAATCCGGTTCCGGTCATATTTTCTTCAATTACCCTACCGACTAATTCATCGGGAACCAGTAAACCTTTCGCCATGTAGCCTTTTACTTCCTGGCCTAGGGAAGAGTTCTTCTCCACCTCTTCTCGCAAAAGATCGCCCAAGGATATGCGCCTCAGGTGTAAATTTTGAGCTATCAGCTCTGCTTGGGTGCCTTTACCAGAGCCAGGAGCGCCGAATAAAACCAGTTTCATAGTTTGCCCGCTGCACATAGTGTCTTGGTTAACCCGCACACCCTGGATTTAAGACAAAACCCAAGATTATCTGCGGCCTTTGATGGTGCTGCCTTTGATAAATCCGTCATAGTGGCGGATAAGAAGCTGACCTTCAATTTGCTTCATGGTGTCAAGCACCACGCCGACCATGATCAGAAGGGTCGTGCCGCCGAAAAGCGAGGCCAGGCCGTAGGAGGGCACCCGAAAAACGTACATCAGAAAGTTTGGAAAAACCGCTATAAAGCTTACATAAAGAGCGCCGATAAATATAATACGGGTTGCAACATAGTCAAGATAATTAGCGGTAGGCCTGCCCGGGCGTATTCCCGGGATAAAGCCGCCGTATTTTTTCAGATTGTTGGATATCTCAAGCGGATTGAAGACCATCGCGGTATAAAAATACATAAAAAAAACGATAAGACCGATATAGAGGAGGTTATACCATATCCCCCGTTCCTGGATCAGGTTCTGAACAAAACCGGCTATTCCGGAAGTCTTGGGTAAAAACATGGCGATGGTAGCCGGAAAGGTAAGAACGCTGCTAGCAAAAATGATGGCGATAACACCGGACATATCGACCCGTATCGGTAAATAGGTGCTTTGGCCGCCGTAGACACGCCTACCAACGACGCGTTTGCCGTACTGGATAGGGATACGCCGCTGGGCCTGGCTGAAGAGAACCACCGCCATCACCATGCCAAGCCAGAGCCCGATAAGCAAAAACACCTTAAGGGTATCTACGACGTGTTGAGACCAGAGCTGATACAACTGATATACAGAGGAAGGAATACGGGAAATGATGCTGGTGGTGATGACTATTGAAATACCGTTGCCTATTCCGCGCTCTTGGATCTGTTCACCCAACCACATAATAAAAACCGTGCCTCCGGTAAGGGTAAGAATGGTTACCAGGATAAACATAAAACCCGGATCAGACACGATGACAAAGCCTTTGAAATTGTTGGGATTGGAAAGCCAAAGCGCCAGAAACAATCCCTGCACCACGCAGAGAAAAAAGGTAAGACAGCGGGTATATTGGTTTATTTTCTCATAGCCGGCTTTACCTTCCTTGGCTAAACGCTCAAGCGCCGGCACGACCGCAGTAAGCAGCTGCATGATGATTGATGATGATATGTACGGCATTATCCCAAGCGCGAATATGCTGAGACGCGTTAACGCACCGCCGGTAAAAAGGTCTATCATGCCCAGAAGCCCTTGTCCTGCGCCTTCTTTTAAAGTATCAAAGAACTGAGAAAGGTTATAGGTATTGATGCCGGCAGTGGGGATAAAACAGCCGATGCGGTAGACGATAAGGAGCAACAGAGTAAAGTATATTTTTTTACGCAGCTCTTCAATCTTAAAGATGTTGATTACGGTGTTAAACATTCAGAAGTTCCTCCGGCCTTTTCTATCAACTGGCGGGCTTTAGCCGAAAAAGCGTTGGCTTTAATAATAGTCTTGAGGCTGTAGGGGCCATCAAGCTTTGCCAGGATTTTAACCGGCTGTTTTAAGTTCTGGATAAGGTTTACTTTTTTTAGCGATTCGGGATTTATTTCCGCGACCTGGCTGAGTTTTTTCTGGATATCTCCTAAATTGACTATCTGAAACTCTTGAGCCAGGGGCGAGGTAAATCCCCGTTTAGGCAACCTGCGGGCGTAAGGAACATTTCCTCCCTGGTGGCCGGTATAGGGGAGTGTCTTACCGCTGCGCGAACCGGCTCCTTTGTGGCCCCGGCAGGATGTCTTGCCATGGCCTGAGCCAGGACCTCTACCAACACGCTTTAATTTCTTGTTTGGAGTTCTTGAACGCAGTGTAAATAACTCCATAGCTATCCTTTTAACAGTTTAAAGCCTTCGAAGGCTGCCTTAACCACATTTAACTGATTGGTAGAATTACCCAGATTTTTAGTCAATATATCTTTTATACCGGCACACTCACAAATTGCCCGGATCGGTGAGCAGGCAATGACCCCGGTTCCGGGAGCGGCGGGCTTAAGCAGCACTCTAACCGCGCCAAATTTACCGATAACCGGATGGGCTATGGTATTTTCTTTTTTCTTGACCGGCATTACTTCTTTTTTAGCGCGGTTAATCCCTTTCCTGATGGCATCAGCAACTTCATTAGCCTTGCCAAGAGCAAAGCCTGCGGTCGATTCGCCGTCACCGACCACCACCAGCGCCGAAAAACCAAGGTTTTTCCCACCCTTGGTGACCTTGGTTGTGCGGTTGATGAACAAAACTTTCTCGATGTAAGCCTTTTCTCTGGGGCCATGTGCCCCTGAGGAAACCGGCTGGGACGCAGGAGCGCTTTTGGCGGGGGTTGCCTGCTTATTTTCGCTCTCGTTCAAAATTTCAATCCTCCTTCTCTGGCGCCGTCGGCAAGGCTCCTGACCCTGCCGTGGTATTTATACCCGGCTCTATCAAAACTTACTTCTTTTATCCCGAGCTTCAGAGCCTTTGCGGCAATAAGCTTGCCAATAGCTTTGGCAGCCTCTTTATTACCGGTTGTTTTATTATGGGCTAAAAATTCTTTACCCCTGGTGGATGTACCGGCAATAACCCGATGGGCCGCATCGTTTACGAGCTGCGCGCACATATGCTTTTTGCTCCTGAACACGACCAGACGGGGCTGTGCCTCGGTGCCAAAAATCCTCTTAGTAATCCGATGATGCCTTCTTTCGCGACTTTCCTTTTTCATTTAGCCAACGCCTTTCCGAGTTTCTTGCGTACTTCTTCTCCCACATACCGGATGCCTTTACCTTTATATGGCTCAGGAGGCAAGATCCTGCGTATAGTAGCCGCGAACTCCCCTACCCGCTGTTTATCAATACCTTCAATTATGATCCGGGTAGGAATAGGGGTTGATACTTTTAAATCAGCGGGAACCGGAAATTCTACCGGATGGGAAAATCGTAGATTCAATACCAGGGTTTTGCCCTTTATCTGGGTTTTATAGCCGACACCAACGATTTCCAGTTCTTTTTTAAAACCGGCGGTAATTCCCTGTACCATATTACGGATCAAAATCCTAATGGTACCGTGGAGACTCTTTATTTTCTTTTCGTCACTCCCGCGTTTGACCGTAACCGCTCCTTCTGTAACCTCTACGCTGATACCCTGAGGTATAGAAAGAGAAAGCGTATGTTGAGCGTTGGAAACAGTGCAGACACCGCCAGAAACAGCGACCTTCACGTCTTTAGGAATGGCAACCGGTTGTTTACCTACACGTGACATATATCCAAACCTCTTTTACCAGATCATGCCGATGATTTCCCCGCCTAAACCTTTCTGGCGGGCCTGCTTGTCGGTAACAATACCGGCAGTAGTTGAAAGAATAGTTACTCCATAGCCGGCAAGAGCCGACGGGATGTCTTTGCAGGAAAAATAAACCCTGCGTCCGGGTTTAGAAATCCTTTTAATCTGGGCAATCGCACTCTTTTTGTCGGTATATTTAAAATACAGACGCAATTTTTTGACTTTTTCCAAATCGACTTCCTTGAAATTTTCAAGATATCCTTCGTCTTTTAATATGCCGCATATATGCGCCATGGTCCGTGAATAAGGAATATACGCGTCTCCCTTTTTAGCTGCGATGGCGTTGCGTATTACCGTAAAGCAATCGCTGATCAAATCGGTTCTACTCATAAGTAACTCCGTCTCTTAAGCCGTTCCGTTTTCCCAACCAGTTACCCCAAATCATTCGTGGGAATTTGTTTCAAATTTCCCGCTAAAGCGGGACCCCGCTAAATAAAGAATTAAGGGGCGGGGCGTGTGAATTCGTGTCCTACCAGCTGGCTTTTTTAACCCCCGGCAACATTCCCCGCCAGGCAAGCTCGC
>CAYNSZ010000034.1:5723-9924 GCA_964400075.1 uncultured Planctomycetia bacterium | reverse complement strand
CGTCTTCCAGCGTGCCCCGGTCTTCGCCCAGAGACGCGGCAATAGCTTCAATGCCGGCAGGGCCGCCGTGGTGGATCTTGATTATGGCTTGGAGGTATTTTCTATCTACCTCATCAAGCCCCTGTTCGTCCACTCCAATCTGGGTTAAGGCCTCACGGGTAATCGGCACGCTGATGACCCCCTTACCGACTACCTGCGCGTAATCCCGCACGCGCCGCAGGAGCCGGTTGCATAAACGGGGGCAACCGCGGGAACGCCGGGCGATCTCAACGGTAGACTCCTGGTCAATCTCTATTTCGAGAAGGCTGGCGCTGCGCTTGACGATCTGGCAGAGGTCCGCAGTCTCATAAAAATCGAAATCATAAAAGAGGCCGAACCTGCCCCGCAGGGGTCCGCTCAGCAGGCCTTTACGGGTGGTAGCGCCGATAAGGGTAAAAGGTTTGAGATTGAATTTAACGCTCTTGGCATAGGGGCCCTTATCAATGATAAAATCGATCTGGTAATTCTCCATGGCCGGATAGAGAAATTCCTCGATGGTCCGGGAGAGCCGGTGTATTTCGTCAATAAACAAAATATCCCCCTTTTCCAGATTGGTCAAAATACCCACGAGGTCCCCTGCCCGCTCGATAGCCGGACCGCTGGTAGCGGTAAGTTTTGCCTCCATGTGGTGGGCGACGCAGTAGGCGAGCGAAGTCTTACCCAGTCCGGGCGGGCCGGCAAGGAGCATGTGCTCCAGGGGCTCAGAGCGTTGCTTTGCCGCTGCAAGAGAAATCTGTAAGGCCGCGGTGATATTGCCCTGGCCGATAAATTCTCCTAAATGCTGCGGCCGCAGGGACAGATTGATTATCTGCTCTTCCTCGTTCTCCTGCCAGCTATTGATAACGCGTTCTTCGTCCATGCTCGAGCGACTGATTTACCCGCCAAGTGTTTCTAACGAGGTGCAGACGTTCTCTTTGCGCATGACCGCAATGGGCCCGAAGAGTTCTGCCTGGACCGCGACCAGCTCTTTTAATTTTATGAGCTCAAGAATCGCAAGAAAAGTGACGATTATTTCAAGCTTGCTTTTAGCCGTGGCAAAAAGCTCATCCAGCGCTATTTTTTCCCGGACCAGAAGGATATGCAGCAGGTCGTGAATTTTTTGCTCGACCGTGAATTCGTCGCTGACCACCTCAAAAAAAATGTCCTTGGGAACGTCTTTAAGCGCGGTCTTGAAAGCGCTGATGAGATCAAAAATCGAGGCCTCAAGGTAGGTCTCAACGTACGGAGAATCTTTGGTCGGCCTGCGGAAATAGCGGTTACGTTCGATTTCTTTTTGGCGTAAAAAATCCGCCGCCTCCTTGAACTTTTCATACTCAAGGAGCCTACGCACTAACTCCTCGCGGGGGTCGACCTCCGGCTCCTCGGGCGCGACTTCCTGCGGCAGCAGCATCTTAGACTTGATACTGATTAAATGAGCGGCGATGACCAGGTATTCGGAGGCGATATTGATATCCAGCAATTTCATCAATTCCAGAAATTGCAAATACTGGTCGACTACCTGTGATATCGAAATATCGCAAATTTGGAGGTGGTCGCGCTTAATCAAATAGAGCAATAAATCCAGGGGCCCTTCAAAAATATCAAGTTTAATCTTCATAGTTTAATCTATAACTTAACAGAGTCGTGTTTACAATTCAAATCCGAAATCCGAAATGAAGAAAACAGATATAAGGTATATTACTTGTTTAAAACATTAGAATTTCGGATTTTCTCTGTTTGTTTCGAATTTCGGATTTCGAGTTTCGAATTTAATATGCTCGGGTGTTAACACTAACTTGTTAACGTACAATTAATCACTTAAAAATCCGCTCAATGCCCATTGCTTTCTTGGCCGCCGCCAGCGTCCGGGAAGCGACCTGGCGGGCTTTGTTTTTCCCTTCCTCAAGCACGTCCCGGACGTACTGTTTCTGTTTTAAAAATTCCGCTTTCCGGGCTCTCTTGGGACCGATAAATCCTTTCAGGTGCTCGCTTAAGATTTGCTTACAGTCAACACAGCCCTTTAACGCTTTGGTGCACCAGTCAGAAGCCTGGTTCGCAAGCTCCGGGATAAAAATGCGATAGTAGTCATGAACGCTGCAGACTTCAGGATGTCCCGGGTCGGATTTAGCCTTACGGGCGGGGTCGGTAATCATCGATAGAACCTTCCTCTGGATACTCTCATCATCTTCATCCAAGGCAATGAAATTATTATAGCTTTTACTCATTTTTCTCCCGTCGAGCCCCATAAAACGCGGGGTCGCGGTAAGCAACGGCTGGGGTTCGACAAAAACCTTGGCCGCGTAGAGCGTGTGAAACCGACGCACGATCTCTCGGCACAGCTCAAGATGCGGCAACTGGTCTTCTCCCACGGGTACTGCCTGGGCATTGTACAACACAATGTCAGCCGCCTGAAGCGCAGGATACCCTAAAAAACCATAGGTATTGACCTCTTTGTCTTTCAACTGCGCAATCTGTTCCTTGAAGGTGGGGCAGCGCGACAGCCACCCCAGAGGGACAAGCGTCGAAAATATCATAAACAGCTCAAGGTGCTCAGAAAGCTCTGATTGCACGAATATAACACTCTTACGGGGATCGATGCCGCAGGCAAGCCAGTCACAGAGGTTATCGAAGGCATACTCCGAAAGCCGAGAGGGATCTTTGTACTCACTGAGCAGCGCGTGCCAGTCAGCGATGAAAAAGAAACACTGGTATTCCTCTTGCAGACGCACCCAGTTTGAAAGCGCACCGACCCAGTGCCCCAGATGCAGTTTTCCGGTAGGCCGCATTCCGCTTAAGACAACTTTCCTTTCCATTTAGTTACTCACTTCAGGCGGCGGGTAATGGTTTCTTCAAGAAAGACGTCGATGTAATCACCCTCCTCGACCTTATCATACCCGATGCCGATACCGCACTCTAAGGCCTCGGTCACCTCCCTGACGTCATCTTTAAACCGCTTCAGGGTCACGATTTTATTCTTATAAATTACTTCCTCGGCCCGCATCGCCTGGCAGGGAGCTCCCCGCACGATCTTGCCTTTTTCCACAACGCAGCCAGCAATGATTCCAGCCTTGGAGAGCTTGAATACCGCTTTCACCCTGGCCCGGCCGATAAAGGTCCGTTTTATCTGAGGCGCAAGCAATCCTTCAAGAGCAGCGGTAACGTCATCGATCAGCTCGTAGACGATCTGATAGGAACGCATCTCCATGCCTTTAGCCCGGGCTAATTCCCTGACCTGAGCGTCGAGCGGCACTTTAAAACCCACTACGATCGAATCGGTTACCTCCGCCAACAGCACGTCCGAAGCATTGACCGCGCCCACGCCTTTGTGGGTTATCGAAAGCACTACTTCTTTTGAAGGTATTTTTTTCAAAGCTTCCTCAACCGCTTCAAGCGTCCCTCCCACGTCCGCTTTCAAAACGATTTTAAGCTGCTTAGGCTGGTTTGCGGCCGCTTTCTTGAACAAATCTTCCAATTTAAAATGAGTAACGCCAACAAGCTTCTTTTTATCCTCTTCTCCCCGGCGCGATTCAACGATCTGCCGGGCGCTCTTCTCGTCCGGCACGACCAATAACTGCTCACCCGGATTAGGGATGCCGTTTAAACCCAGGAGCTCAACCGGAAGCGAAGGTGCGGCTGACTCCAAGCGATGGCCCCGGTCATCCTGGATTGCCTTTACTTTCCCCCAGGCTAATCCTGCCACGCACCAGTCGCCGATGGAAAGCACTCCTTCTTTGATAAGAACCGCGGCAAGAATGCCCTTTCCCGGTGAAAGATGAGTCTCCACCACCACCCCTATGGCTGGCCGGCCGTAATCAGCCTTGAGCTCCATTAAATCTGCCTGCAAGATTATCAATTCAAGCAGTTCGTCTATGCCTGCGCCGGTTTTTGCCGAAACTCCGACGGTAGTAATCTTTCCGCCCCAATCTCCAGGGACAAGGCCTGCCTGGGAAAGCTGCTGCTTAACCATATCGAGGTTTGCCGTGGCTTTATCGATTTTATTGATAGCTACCACGATGGGGACGCCCGCGGCTTTGGCATGGTCAATGGCTTCAATGGTCTGGGGCTTAACTCCTTCATCAGCGGCCACCACAATGATCACGATATCGGTACAATTCGCTCCCCGGGCCCGCATCGCGGTAAAGGTTTCATGCCCGGGCGTATCCAGAAAGGTGATCGTACCACG
>CAYNSZ010000034.1:0-5685 GCA_964400075.1 uncultured Planctomycetia bacterium | reverse complement strand
TGCTGGGTAATGCCTCCAGCTTCGGATTCGGCGATTTTGCTCTTGCGGATATAGTCGAGGATGCTGGTCTTACCGTGGTCAATATGGCCCATGAAGGTAATGATGGGAGCGCGCTTCTTAAGATCAATAGGCTCATGCTTAAAAATCGCCTCTTCACGGGTGGGCTTGCGGCTTAAATTGACCTTGTATTCATAGGCAAGCGCTTTTGCCGTTTCTTCATCCAAGGGCTGATTAATGGTATAAAACTTTTTTTTCCTGATACAATCGCTGAGGATCTCCGAAGGCTTTTTGCCTAATTTCACGGCCAGGTCTTTGACGGTGACGGGGAAAACCACTTCGATGACATTCTGCTCAATCTCTTTTTTGGCAAGGTCGGCAATCTCGCCCTTGATGATCTCCGCGGTTTCTTTATCCACGCTGGACATATGGCTCTTGACCGGGAAATTCAGGCTCTTGAGCTTCTCAACCAGCTCTTTGGTGTCTATACCTAATTCTTTGGCAAGTTCATGAATTCTCATGCTGAAGCCTCCTTGTCTTTCGGGCCATTCTCCCGAGAGGGGGAGCTATCTTCTGGTTGAGCCGGTGCCGGCTTGACCGGCTGCTGCGCCTGGGTGCCTTCAAGCATTTTTCTTGCTTCCTGAATGATGCTGGCTGCTTTCTTTTTGCCGATACCTTTCAGTTTTGAAAGGCTTCCCTCATCACTCTTAGCCAGGGAACGTAAATCCCCGAATCCCGCCTCAGTCAAGGCTTCAGCGACTTTTTTCCCTACGGATTTAAGCTCCAACAATTTTTTCCGGTCATCCTCAATGCTCTCCTTGGAACGGATATCGATTTCCCAACCCACCAGTTTCGAGGCAAGGCGCACGTTCTGGCCCTTCTTGCCGATAGCCAGAGACAGCTGGTCCGAGGCTACCAGCACGCGCGCGCGTCTGCTGTCCCGGTCTAAATCAATCATGGAAATCGCCGCCGGCTGCAGCGCCGCGCGGATAAATTCTTTAATATCGTCGCTCCAGCGGACAATATCGATTTTCTCGCCCCGCAGTTCTTCGATGACGTTTTTAACCCGTGAGCCACGGATGCCTACGCAGGCTCCGACACAATCAACCTTATCCTCCTTGGAACACACCGCGATTTTGGTCCTCTCTCCGGCGTCCCGGGCGATAGCTTTTATCTCGACGATGCCCTCGGCAATTTCAGGCACCTCCAGGGCAAATAGTTTACGGATCAGGCCTTCGTGTTTGCGGGAAAGGATTATCTGAACACCCTTATCCTGCTTCACTTCGTACACATAGGCTTTGGTACGTTCGCCCAGGCGGAATTTGTCCAGAGGCGAGAGAAAGGAATAAGGGATGATACCTTCAGCCTTGCCCATGAGGTCAAGGACTACTGCTTTCTTCTCAAGCCGGTACACAACCCCGGCGACGAGACTGCCCACTTTCGACTTGTAATCATTGTAAATATTGTCTTTTTCGGCTTCGCGGATCTTTTGAATGATGACCTGCCGGGCGGTCTGGGCGGCGATGCGGCCGAACTCGTTGGAGACAATCTCCTTATCGCCGACAAAAACATGGATATCGCCCTTTGCCGGGTCAATATCTACCTTAACCTCCTCTTCTTCACTGGCGGTTATCTTGGCTATTTTCTTGGCGGCGACGGTGAGGGCGTATTTGACCGCTTCGATGAGCACCGACCGATCAATCCCTTTTTCCCGCTCTAACTGGGCAAGAATACTTAAAAATTCTTTTTTCACGGTTATGCCCTCCTCGAATAAACTTCTCTGATTTCAGTTTTTTAAACCCCTCTACGGAAGCAGGGTTACATCGAAATCTTTTCCTTGCCTACCTTTATGGAACTAAACGGCACTGCAACAACGCTGCCTTTAAAAGACACTTGTAATCCCTCATCGGCTACAGCAAGGATCTCACCTTCAATGTACTCGGTATCGGCTATCGCCGGCGAAAGCCACAGGCAAAGGATTTTGCCTTTGGTGCGTACGAAATCAGCGGGTTTGCGCAGCTGCCGATCAAGGCCGGGTGAATTAACCTCAACCAGGTAATCGCCCGTAAAAACGCTGCTTGCTTCAAGAAAAGAAACAACCGCCCTATTGAACGACGCGCAGGCTTCAACCGTAATCCCGCCGCCGGGATTATCGACCAAGCAGCGAATCATGCACCTGCTGCCGTAGGTGCTCACCCTGCATTCTATTACCTCGAGGCCCGAATCGGCAGCAAGCCTGTCAATCGCCTCGCGTAGCTGCTCCTGGCTATCGCGCAAACTCATCTTTAAAGAACTGTATCAGCGAATCTTTTTTAAAAACACGCGTTTCTTGGGTCTTGCGTATTTCTACCTCAAGGGTGCCATCGTGGCTGAATTTTTTTCCCACAATAACAATATAGGGATTACCGATGAGATAGGCGTCATTGAATTTGACTCCGGCAGCCTCCTGCCGGTCATCCACCAATACCGCAAGGCCCAAACCTTCCAGAATATCCTGAAGCCCGAAGGCCTCTCCGAGGCCTTCGGGAGTGAGCGCGACTATCGTGGCCGCGAATGGAGTAACCCGCTTGGGCCAGATGAGGCCTCGGCTGTCTGAACTGACCTCAGCAATAGCCGAGAGGACCCTGCTGACTCCGATACCATAACAGCCCATCACGTAGGGTTGGCGCTTGCCCTGCTCGTTGAGAAACAACCCTTGCTGAGCAAGCGAGTATTTGGTTCCGAGCTGAAATACATGGCCCAGCTCAATCATTTTGCGCTCCTGAAGGGGACCCTGGCACTGGGGGCAACAGTCACCTTGGTGGAAGTGACGGTTATCTGCGGAGCAATACTGTAGGGTATCTTCGCCAATGGTCGCCGGCACCATGAATTCATGCGATACGCTTCCTCCCATGGCGCCTGAGTCGGCTTCGGTCACAATGGTCTCAAGACCAAATTCAGCAAAAATGTTTTGGTAAGCTGCGAACATGGCGTTATAACTTTTGGTGAGTCCCGCTTCATCTTTGTCAAAGCTATAGGCATCCTTCATGATGAATTCGCAGCTGCGCATGAGGCCGAAACGGACGGGGTTCATCCCGGTATTTGGTTTGTATCTGATACAATATACAGGGCAGCTGCTTGTGTGAAAAAACATAGCGGCTGACGATATCGGTGATTTCTTCCTCGTGGGTCGGCCCCAGGCAAAGCTTACGTTCTTTTCGGTCGGTAAAGGTAAACAAGACTTGCGCTAAATCTTTATCCCTGCCTGTCTTCTGCCAGAGTTCCAGTGGCTGCAGGGCGCTCATGAACAGTTCCTGGGCTCCGGCGAGGTTCATGTACTTACGAATGATGGCATTGATATTGCCAAGGACACGAAATCCCAGCGGCAGATACGCGTAAATGCCGGAAGAAATCATAGTCAGGAAACTGCCCTTGAGCAATAACTGGTGACTCCGGCATTCGGCGATTTTAGGGTCTTCCCGAAGAGTGTAGATAAAGCTTTCGGAATATTTCATAGGGTGGATAGCCTCAGGCCGCTGAAATCAAACACAGCGTTTAACCGAATTACTCACCGCTCCATTTTATACCGCGGATTGAAACGCTACGGTATAAAGCGAGGCGTTAAAGCGCATCGCTTTAATCCGGCTTGAATATTTTTTCATCGATTTTGACGCCCTGATGTTTGAACAGCGATAAAAATCCGGGCGCTCCGAACGCCTTGAATTTACCCTTCACCTTGAAGTCCTCACCTACTTCCTCTATCTCAAACCGGAATAAATCACGAAGCGCGATCTGGTTATCTTTGATGCCTTCAACCTCGGTCAAATAGGTGATCTTACGCGAGCCGTCAGCGAGCTGCTCATGCTGTATAATCAGGTCAATTCCAGAAGCGATCTGCTCGCGTATCGCCCAGGTGGGGAGGTTGAGGCTGGCGTAAAGCGCGGTCGTTTCAATACGGGTGATGGTATCAGCCGGGCTTGAGGCGTGTACCACGGCGAGCGAACCCCGGTGGCCGCTGTTTAACGCCTGCAGGTAGTCCATGGCTTCTTCCCCTCTGATTTCGCCAAGGATAATGCGGGTCGGCCGCATGCGCAGGGTATTGCGGAAAAGATCCCGCGGCGTCACTTCGCCCTTTCCTTCGATATTCGGCGGACGGGTCAGGAGCGAAACGACATGGTCCTGCCTGAGATTCAATTCGAGCGCGTCCTCGATGGTAATTACGCGTTCCCAGCCTTCGATATATGACGAGAGAACCTCCAGGGTGGTAGTTTTACCGCTGCCGGTAGCCCCGGAAAAAAGAATATTGACCCGGGCCCTGATGCAGGCGACAAAAAAGTCCGCGATACGGCTGTCTATGGTACCAAGCTCCACCAGGTCGCCGACTTCCTCGATAGTACGCAAGAATTTTCTGACCGTTACCGTGGCCCCGCCCACGGACAAAGGCGGCAGGATCACGTTCACGCGGGAGCCGTCAGTGAGGGCAAAATCAACAAAGGGGTAGCTTTCATCGACCCTGCGGCCGGTAGGCCGTATCATTTTCTCGACGATATAGCGCAGGTGTGCTTCATTTTCAAAGCGCACCGCGGTCTTCTGTTTCCTGCCGTTTTTTTCTATATAAATATTGAACGGCCCGTTGATCATGATTTCGGTGATCTCCGGATCATCCATAAGCTCCTGTATCGGCCCCAGACCGAGATAGTCGGAACACAGTGAATTGATGATACGGTCTTTGGTGGACCGGTCAAGGTCAAGGTATTGGCCCTGATCGGTCTTTGACTGGAAAAAGAGATCCGCCCGCTGGTGGACGAACTCAGCGGTCAGCTGTTCTTTATCGCCGACCCACATGCTTATCTCTTTTCGGACTTCGTTCTTTATTTTGTCAATTTTTTCTCGGTCCATAGGCGCTTTACCTCCCCGATTAAGTCAGCAATGACTCTCTCGTCGCTGGTGCGCTTGATAATGGAACCCCCCTTGAAAATGACAGCCTTTTTCCCGCCGAAAGCAACTCCGATATCAGCCTGAGCCGCTTCTCCGGGCCCGTTGACCACGCAACCCATGAGGGCGATGCGTAACGGCTTTGTGCATTCTAAAATCGAAAGGCGTTTCTTAAATTCACCGACGATACTGAGTAAATCCACCTGGCACCGGGAACAGGTAGGACAGGAAATGACTTCCGGACCAAACTGCCGCAGATTAAGAGCGCTCAGGATATACCGGGCGACCCGCACCTCTTCACAGGAAGAGGCGGTCAGCGAAACCCTGATGACTTCTCCGATTCCCTCCTCAAGCAGCGTCCCCAGGCCGGCTGCGGATTTGGTCACTCCTTCGATAAGTGTTCCCGTAGCGGTTACGCCCAGATGAAGCGGGTAATCATAGTTTCGGCGAAACAGGCGGTTGGCAGCGATGGTAGAAACTACGTCGGAACCCTTCAGTGAAACCATTATATCAAAGAATCGCTCCCGCTCCAAAATTTTCAGATACGCTCCGGCGGTTTTTACCATGGCGCAGGCCGCAGCCGCAGGATGGGAAAATTTCTTCTTGAACCCGCCGGAGTTCACCCCAACGCGTATAGAGACCCCGCGCTCCTTAGCTCTTCGAGCTATCTCCCGGACCTTGAGCGGGTCGGTGATATTCAAGGGGTTAAGCCGTATCCCCTCAAAACCGTTCGCAAGAGCCGCCAGGGCGAGTTTAGCATGAAAATGGATATCA
>CAYNSZ010000033.1:4997-10148 GCA_964400075.1 uncultured Planctomycetia bacterium | reverse complement strand
ACGCCGCCGAAGGCTGCGTCCCGCTCAATAACAAAGTTATGGAGGGGGATGTCAATAAGCTTAATCTGTTTTAATAAAAACATAATAGAGCACGACCAGCGAAACTAAGACCAGGGAAAGAATCCGCACTGCCAGGGGCTCAAACGTCCCTCCACTTGAGGTTATGGCGCTTTCCACCATATGCTCGATTTTGGTTGTCGCAAGCAGCACCAGTGCCAGCACTAAACAAAAGGAGAAACTTTTTTTGATGTCCCAGAAACGCAATAAAATCAAAAAAAAGACAACGAGCATGATCCAAAACAGGGGATTGGTGACCAAGAATTGGTAACCAGCAAGATCATCCCATAACGGCCTAACCAAGGACACTATGCTTTCAAAGTCCATATCCACCTTCGGCACTTAGGGACCGCGGCCCGAAACCCTTCACCAATGCTCTCTGAGGCAGGAGGACAAAGGGCCACTCAGGAGAGAAATCCTTTTGTTTTCTGGAGCACTTTTATATGATGCCTGACTGTCTCAAGATCATTCTCTTTTATCTTGATAAACTCTATCCCCGTGTCGTAGAAGGTCTCTCCCTCTACCAGTTTACTCTCTCTCTGCTGTACCCAGGCAGTCTTGCCTTTGCAGAGTATCGGCTCCTGCTGGATAAAGATTTCAAGGTCAGTATGAGCGTGAAGGGTGAGTTTTTCCTTGATGGTCACTTTTATTCCGCCTTCGCTAATATCCTCAGTGTAAGCGGAGATCGCAAGCTTCTCGGGTATATAAATATGGACGGTAAAGGGGAATTTTACGCGTATGAATCTGCGCCTGTCTACGGAATCCCGTGGTTGTGTCATATCTTCTCCTCAATTCCCTCCCCGCTTTCAGCGGGGGGAAATTGATATCCGCAGGCCCTGCTCACCGAGCCGAAGAATCACCGCATTCCAAGAAGAGAAGCGTATGGATTGTCTGCAGGAGCTCTTCGATGTCAATCGGCTTAGTAAGGTAGGTATCGGCCTGCAGACTCATGCCTTTTTGCATATCATCCATCTCATCCTTGGCTGATAGTATGATTACCGGCGTTTTCGATCGCGCTTCGGTTCTCAGCCATCGCAGCACTTCCCAGCCATCCATGCGGGGCATCATAAGATCAAGGATCACTATATCAAACTGCTCCCTGGCCAGAGAGTTTTGGGCCTCTTTGCCGTTGGCTACGGCAGTAACCGCAAAGCCGTGGCGGGTGAGACTCCTGGCAATCAGGTTAAGTGCCTCCTGGTCGTCGTCGGCAATCAATATTTTTTTGTCTAAGCTCGGGGAATGCATCGGTATAAGCTTTTAAAACACGTTTACTGGAGCACGTCAGAATACATTGATCCCATCTGTTGGTAATAATCTATAATTTTCTTGACGGCGTGCACGGTAACCCGAGTTAAGACTATGGTCAGGGCAAGGACGACAATACTAATTACTATTTTGACCTGACGGCTCAGGCGCGGATGGAACCATACCACGGGTAACGCCAAAGGCCCAAAGCAGAGGAAAAGAACTACAATCATATACGGCCGGTAATACCATTTCTCCTGCACGGGCCTGTTCAGAAATTCGCCGCAGTGCTTACATTTAATAGCGATTTCCTGAATCTCTTCCGCGCAATACGGGCATGCTTTCATGGGCTCACCCTTACCCTATCGGTTCATGCCGGCGTATCAGTAACCGTGCTGTCGCCGGCATCGCACCTCTCCGGGCTACCCCCTCTTCGGGCGACCCGAAGGGTCGCCTTCGGGGTGGCTGTTGGCCTAAAGCCCGGAGTTTCTGTATAATCCCCGCCTCCGCTATATACTCCGTCAATTATCATGCCTGCTACACGAGCAGGATAATTTCCGGAGACTCCGGCGGGATAATCGCATACATCCATCCCCAGTCTAAAGACCGGAGCTTTCCCGCGGGCGATTAAGCACCGCAAGGATCTCTCTGGCTTTCTGGGCTACATCTTGAGTAACCAAGACGCAGGCGCCTCCGCTGGTTAGCCCCAAATCGACCCTCCAATTTCCCCGGCTTAAAAGCCGGGGGTCGGCCAGGGCGATACTTTAGCCGCGCGTCGGCTCCGCCAAAGTATCAGGCCTGAGCTCGGCGACATCGTCGCTTGCCACAATCGCCTCAATGCCCGCGTCAGCAAGCAAGCCTTTCGCTGCCTCGGCTTAAATTCGACGCGGGATACAGCATCGAATTTATACTGCTTTTGCCGCCGTTTGGAATTGTTCGCGGACTGATGGGCGCATCAAAACAATAATAGTGAACACTCCCAGTACTGTCCCGAAAGGCATGGACAGACAGCCAATCGCGGCCATTACCAGACAGTATACATAGTGTTGTCTTCTGGCAAGAAAACGGCCGGCGATCGCAAGACAAAGGGAAAAAATCCAACCCATGAGAAGCGCCAAGCCCCCAATCAAAGCGAACATCCAGCCGAAAAACCGCGGCGGCATTGACCCGTCCGAGTCGGCCATCCGCTCAGGCGCAGCCAGGGCAACGATTCCAATAACCAGGTGAATGATAAAAATACAAGACATGAGCGCTGACAGAGCGGCGACTATATAGTGGAAAATCACTAATAACCGCAGATGTTCTGTATCGTTCTGCATAGAATATGTCCCTCCCTGGGACCTGGTTTTTTGCGAAAGGCTGATCGAAATGAATCTCTCCGGGCTACCCCCTCCCGGGTTACCCTGAAGGGGTAACCTGTTGGCCTAAAGCCCGGAGTTTCTTTATAATCGACATGTTAAATCCCGCCGTAGGCGGGATTTAAGCTGGTCGATTAAGGCAGGTCCTGGCTGAGTTTAACATCCTGGAGGCTGCCTTCCTGGAAATAGACAAAGACCGTGCGGTCTTTATTATAATTATACTGCCAGACTTCTGTCCTAGCCTGAGACTTGATATGGTGGGGACTGCCCATCTTTGACACAACATCAGCCATAGTCGCGCCCTTACCTATATAACCGTCAGGGGTCCAAAACGAGACAGGCGCTGGCTGTGCGATAAACCGCGGCCGGGGAGCCTGAAAATAGTTGCGTTGGCAGGCAAAAACCGGCACAAGGCATACAGCAATAAGAACCGCCCGAAAGCACCGCATAACAGGATTATACCGCCATTTTAATGTCTACTCAATGAA
The DNA here is from genome assembly GCA_964400075.1 of uncultured Planctomycetia bacterium. Lineage (GTDB taxonomy): Bacteria > Omnitrophota > Gorgyraeia > Duberdicusellales > 4484-171 > JAFGHG01. The sequence goes on along the minus strand of CAYNSZ010000033.1, from coordinate 7,000 downwards.
AAAAGATGGTAAACGGGCTTACTAAAGGCGATTAGTTAGACCCAGAGTAGTAAAGAGGCCTCTCACATCAAGCTTAAGGCAGGCTGCGTAGCTTCAGGAGCCCTTGCGGTTATTGCAGTGGCTGCACATCCGTAAAAAATATATACCCACGGCCATGAGCAAACCGATGACCAACGCCCGCAATGGCAGGAGCAGCTTATCGCGCCAAGAGAGCGGCAGCGCGATAATGACGATGAGCAAAATTATGGCTATTACAGAAGCAATCCGAGGGTAGGCTGTGATAAAGTTGACGAGGGAAGAATTTTTGGCCTTAACAAGGATGCGCTTAAATAAGTCTTCGGGTGTATCCTTGCTACGGTGCGCGTTCGGCTGGCCAGGCGTCATACCTTCAATCCTTCGACGCGTTTGGCTTGCTCAGGACTTAAGCCCTGAGCGATAGTCGAAAGGCTCAGGATTGATACTGGTGTATCAACGGATAGTCTCGCTGGCAAGGTTAGAATATAGGTCCTTTATAGTCTCGGGCTGGATATCCTTGAAATCCCTGTATTTTTCAAATTCTTTGACTCTAATGAGGGCTTTCTCTCGGTCATCAACGCTCAAGACCAGCGTCAGTGAAGGAGCAATTATTTCCTGGGGAATCCGGGGCATCTCTGATAAGACCAGGTGCGTCTCTTCCCACTCATCGAGAGGTAGTACCAAAGTCTTGATATCGTGCGTGGCGCTGGCACTACCCTCTACCAGAGGGTCATCTCTTTGGAATTCGTAGCGAAGACTTATGGCAAAACCGTCATAGCCGATATAGCGGTATTTAACCGTGTAAAATCCATAGGAAGGATCATCGGTTGAGACGCTTGCCTCATATATTACATCGCCGATCATAAGCGGGTGTTGGCTATTGATGTGTTCAGAAAGCTTAATCATATCCTCTGCTCCGGCAAGGGCGCAGAGCGAAAAAAAAGCGACAAGCACCGGTATTATCCTTCTTTGCATACAAACTCCTCCTTGCGCTCAGACGGCTTAAAACCTTTATTTTTTATTATACCACCGCCGGGTCCTGAAATGAAACTTAAAATGTTTTGCAATAATCAGGCGGGCGAGCTCACTGCTGGACGAAAGAATAACCCCGTAACTCAAGAAGGGCAATGATGCCATCCTCTCCCACCAGGTGCCCGGCGCCGACGATGACAAAATAGGTGCCGGGAGTTTTTAGGTATTGCTCGATTCCTGAAACCATCCGGCGGTTGCGCTTGGTGAAAAGCTCTTCGTAAATCGGCATGGTGCGGGGATCATCGACGACGAACTGCCCCACGATACTACCGACACCAGCGGCATCGCCGCGGCGCCATGAATCAAGTATCCGGTCCATCTCTAGTTCGACAGTGTCCATATCAGCGAGCGTGGCACAAAAGAATAAGTCCTGCAACTCCTCGCTGAATCCGTCAAAAATATCGAGCTGGGCATCAAGAGTCTCCAGTTGAAGGATTTCTTTGGTACCCCGGGCTTTATTGAGAAAATAGATGTCGATGCCGTACTGGGGATCAAACCCAAGACGCTTGAATACAATCGTCTCTAAATTCATCGCTAAAAACCAAGGTTTATACCTACTCAGGGTAGCCAGGTCTATACCAAACTCCTTAAATTTTTCCTCAGCGAGCCGGTAGGTTTGCGGAGAAAGGGCGTTTTTGAGGTCCCTTCCCTGCGCGTATAGCGCCCTTTGAAATATGGTCTGGCTCGCTTCCAAGGCGTCGAGGCTATTTAAGTCTATCTCAACCACCAGAAAATCCGATTCGGCAAAAGCGCGCTCAATACGCTCATCCAAAGGATACAGGTCTTGCCGGGCTAAATGCATCGAACCTAAAAGATAGACGGTGCTTACAGAAGATTGTCCCTTCCAAAGAAACGTTTTTGCCGCGGTAGCTTCCGGGGCGGCTGACAGAGGAAAAAAAACAGCTTGACCAATAGCTCCTACGGCCAAGCCGACGAGGCAGAATAACCTTGCGCTC
>CAYNSZ010000033.1:4692-4987 GCA_964400075.1 uncultured Planctomycetia bacterium | reverse complement strand
GCAGCCTCTCTCCTTCCCACGGTTGAAGGCCTTATTTCTTGCGGAGAAGCTCAAGCAGTTCATCGAGCTGCGCGGATATTTTGCGCAGTAACGCCGACTGTTCGCGCTGATAGAGCTCCTGCTGCTCGTGAATCTCTTTTGCCTGTGATGCTACTTTTGACAAGTCCCCGAGTTTACTGAAGTCAAACATCTTTACTCCTCAATTTGCCCACCCAAGTATAAGCCTTCATTATTTTCCGCCTCAGGTCCCTGCCTACAGGCAGGGACCCGCCTAATAAGATTAAAGTGGCGGGGG
>CAYNSZ010000033.1:0-4621 GCA_964400075.1 uncultured Planctomycetia bacterium | reverse complement strand
GGGCCCCGCCGTGCATTAGTACGGGCGGGAGGTTTCGTTACCGTTACCCTGCTCGCCAGAGGGGGGGGTGAGACGTTACCGTTATAATGAAGCACACCAAAGGAGATGCATGGTCTATAACGGCTTGAATAGAAATCTTAGCCTTTCCGGAAAATACTCTTAAGGAAGCTTTTATAATTAGCTTTTATTTCATCAAGGGTATCGCAGCCGAATTTCTCGAGAAAACTCTCGGTAATGGTTATGGCTACCATGCTCTCGGCGATGACTCCACAGGCGGCTATGGCGCACGTATCGGAGCGTACCGCAGGAGCTTTTGCCTTTCTGCCGGTACGAACATCCACTGAATCTAAAGGCTCCCTAAGCGTGGCGATGGGTTTCATCGCCAGACGCAGTATTATGGGCTCTCCGGTTGACATGCCGCCTTCGATGCCGCCCGCATTATTGGTTGTACGGAAAAATCCCCTGCCGGCGGAATAGCTGATTGGGTCATGCACCTGGCTGCCGTAGCGGCTGCTTGCGGCAAAACCCAATCCGTTTTCCACTCCCTTAACCGCCGGGATACTCATAAGACCTAAGGCGAGCCGGCCGTCAAGGCGTTTGTCAAAATGCATGACACTGCCGACGCCCGGACAGAGCCCTTGCGCCCAGACCTCAATTACCCCCCCGGCGGTATCACCCCTGCCGGCACAACTTTCAATTTCTTTACGCATGCGCCCTTCCGCGACAGAATCAATACAGTTCAGTTGCGAAGCTTTGGTCTTGGTGATGATGTCAACGACATCCTTTGGTTTCTTGTGAGAAATGATTCCCGCGACGCTCACGGTAAAGCTGGCAATACGTATGTTAAAGACAGAAAGAAATTGTTTGCAGATAGACCCGATACAAACCCGGGCTACTGTTTCCCGCGCTGAGGCGCGCTCAAGGATATTACGGATATCAGATTCATGGTACTTTAAAACTCCTGCCAAATCAGCATGGCCGGGCCGGGCAACGGTTAAGGCCGCAAGCTCGTCGGTGCGCGCCTGAGGCAAAATGTGCATGTCTTTGTTCTTGACATACACAGCGATGGGACTGCCGAGGGTGATGGTATTGCGCAAGCCCGCCAGGAATTCCACCCGGTCGGCTTCAATGTCCATGCGCTTTCCCCTGCCCACGCCGCTTGCGCGGCGGCGGAGCTCCTGGTTAACAACATCCTCCTTGAGGGTAACTCCTTTCGGGAAGCCTTCAATAATGGCCACATTGCCTGTTCCGTGAGACTCTCCGGCCGTTAAGATGCGCATTGCCTCACTCCTTTTTTATACACGAATCACCACGAATTAAAGACGAATTGCCACGAATAAAAAATTAAAGTCATAATTTATTCGTGGTCTTTCGTTTCTTCATTCGTGTTAATTCGTGTCTTTATTCGTGGAAATTCGTGTTTATCAAAAAAGAAAACGCAGTATGGTATCGCCCCAGAAAAAGACCACCAGTGTCGCCAGGGATAAATATGGCAGATACGGTATCAGGTGCGTGCGCTTAAAGAGCAGGGCGACAACCGTGTAGCCGACAGCAAAAAAAGGTGCCAAAAAAAATACAAAAATAACCGCGGGCGCGCCCATGAAAGCACCCACCATGCCCATGAAATCAATATCACCTAATCCCATGGACTCTTTTTCGCCCTCGATAGACTCTTTTTTACGCAGGCGCAAATAAACGCTGACGAACACGTCACCAAAGAGCTTAAACAGATAGGTAAAGCCCAGCCCAAAAATCAACCCCTTGAATGAAAAAATGATTGGCAGGCTGTTGAAATCAAAAGCCCCGGCCTTAAACAGCATGATGCTTTTTGCGGCGCTGGCGAAAAGACCCGCGGTAATACCCAGCAGGCACAGATAAACCGGAATAGCGTGATAGTCAATGTCAATGAAGGAAACTACGATGAGCAAACAGAAGAAAAAGCTGTACTGGTAAAATTCAAACCGATAGCCTCTTTCAAAAAACGCCAGATACAGAACAAAGACCAGGCCCGCGCAGAGCGCTTCGACCACCGGATAGCGCAGGGAGATACGCGCTCTGCAGCTGCGGCATTTACCGGCGAGCAGCGCATAACTGAGCAAAGGGATGTTATCGTACCAGGCGATTGTCTTTTTACAATGCGGGCAAAAGGAACGCGGCCGCACCAGAGATTTTTCCTGCGGCAGCCGGTGTATGCAGACATTCAAGAAACTACCCAGGCAGCTTGCGAACACCAACACCACTATTCGCCAAAACCAGGTCATCATAGGTTCTCCTCCAAAGCTTTACGCATTACCTCGACCGGCGCGACCTCTCCCATCCACAGCTCCCAAGCTAATACTCCCTGATAGAGAAGCATGCTTAGGCCCCCCGCGGCGGGTATCCCCCGCTTGCGGGCGTCCTGAATAAGTTGCGTCACCCTATTATACACCAGGTCGTAGATAAATAAATCCTTATGGAGCAGGTTTTTGTCAATGACCGAAGGGTCATCCTCGCACATACCGACTGGTGAGGCATTCACCAGAAGGTTACACGCTGGCAACACATCAACGATATCCTGCTTGCGGATAAAGGTGAACTTTTGGCGGATGCGGCTTGCGGCAGGGAAATGCTGGTAGTAGTCCTTAACCGATGAAACTATTGCAGGATTTGGCTCAAACATATAAACCGTACGGACCATACCCTCATCTTCATTGCACAAACCGCTCACCACCGCCCTTCCCGCTCCACCGCAGCCAAAAACCAGAGCATCGCCTACGTGAGTCCTTTGAAAATCCAAGTCATTCTTTAATCCCTCGATAAACCCTTTGGCATCGCTGTTGGACCAGATGAGGCCGTCCGGGTCCCGTCTTACGGTATTAATCGCGCCCACCAGGTTGCTGTAGCGGGCGGCGGACTTTGACTTGTTAATCGCGTGCGCCTCTAATATTTCTTTAGCCCTGACTTTGTGCGGTATGGTAATATTAAAACCGGCAAGGCTTCCAGCGGTAAACGCCGCGCCGGTAGTATCAGTGATTTCTGTGTCGGGATCCAAAAGGAAGGATTCTAAACGACTTGGCTCGATCTCAAATAAACGGTAGGTAGCGGCAATGCCTTTTGCCTTGAAGGCGGCATTGTGCATGGCTGAAGAAAGGGAATGTTTGACCGGAAATCCGATGAGGCCGTAAAGCCCCTCCGATGGATGCGCGCTCATGACGGGCCAAGCACTATATCCCAAAAATAGAACCAGTGGTCTTCCCGGAAAGCGGCAAAGGGCTTGGGATAGCGGTACCGCATATACGCTTCGATTTCTTCTTTAGGCCTCTGCTTCTTAGTTGCAAACGTACCGCTGGTATCCTCAACCGGTTCGTAAATATAATTCCAGAAATCATCCCAGTCTTTATCGCTGAAAGCATCGAAAACATCAGGCACGAACACTTGCAACTCCTGCTGTTTTTCGATAAAGGTAAGGGGGCGCTTGCGTTCCGGGTTCATCTCCATGTTCATGCGCTGTTTGCGGGAGGCAATGAATTCCGAGGCTTTGCTGGTGAATTGCCGGGTTGACTGTCGCAGCTCATAGAAAGAATCGCTGTCCTTGAATTGAATTACTCCGTAGATGATAAACCCCAGGATAACCAGAGCAATAAGATTGACTAGGTATTTCATGGCATCGAACCTTTAATCACTACCTGTACCTTAGCTAAGGCCGTAAACCCTCTGGAACCGGATAAACACTTACTTTAAGTATATACTTTTTTTGGGAAGTTTTCAACCCGCCGGCGGTACCAAGCGATTGTTACAGCACTCCCGGCCCAGGGGTGAATCCTGGCTTCTTAGAGAGCTTTATTGAGCGCGTCCAGGTACGCCTTGACTGAAGCTTCGAGGATATCAGTACTCGAGCCCCGGCCGCTGAAATTTTTTGCTTTCAGCTGAATCTCAAGACGCACCATGCCTTGGGCGTCTTTGCCTTTGGTGACAGCATCGAGCTTGTAGTTTAAGAGTTTTGGCGCAAGGCCTGTGATCTTATCGATGGCTTTAAAGCAGGCGTCGACCGGACCATCGCCGTGGGAGGATGCTTCACAGAGCTTGCGCTTATGCCGTAGTTTGACCGTACTCTCGGGAACAACGTCCGTGCCGCTGATACAGTGAATAGAGACCAAGTCGTAGACTTTTTTGCGCTCCCGTATCTGTTCCTCAGCGAGCGCGATCAAATCATCATCAAAAATTTCCTTCTTTTTATCGGCAAGCGCCTTGAATTTCTTGAAAACTGCGTTGATGCGCTTCTCATCCAGGATAATGCCGAGGTCCTTCAGGCGCCGGCCGAGCGCATGCCTTCCTGAATGCTTGCCCAGGATAAGCTGCGATTTGTCTTTGCCGACGTCCCGGGGATCGATAATCTCATAGGTAATCCTCTTTTTTAAAATCGCGTCCTGGTGGATGCCCGATTCGTGGGCGAAGGCGTTGGAACCGACGATCGCTTTATTGGGCGGGACCACAAACCCGGTCAGGGTGCTTACCAGATGCGAGGTACGCTGTATTTCCTTAGTTACAATCCCAGTGGAAAATCCGCCGAAGACATCCTTGCGTACTTTCAGGGCCATGACGACTTCTTCAAGCGACGCGTTGCCTGCCCGCTCACCGATGC
>CAYNSZ010000032.1:3859-10156 GCA_964400075.1 uncultured Planctomycetia bacterium | reverse complement strand
AAAAATATTTTTAAAGGGTCTTCCCCGGTTTTCTGGGCAACCTCATCCAGCGCCCGATAGACTATACGCTGGGCAGTGCTCTTTTTGCCGTCACGCATGATGATGTTGATAAACTGCCCCACAACGGTAGAATCAAACTTGGGGTCAGCGCTAATCTCCCGGACTGGAGCTCTTCGTCTTCTCATAGGTAAACTATCTCCTTGCTCATTTATCCTTTCGGCTTCTTGGCGCCGTATTTGGAACGCGAACGTTTCCGGTTCTGGACTCCCTGGCAGTCAAGCGTGCCGCGCACAATGTGATAGCGCACACCCGGAAGGTCTTTAACCCTGCCTCCGCGCACCAGGACTATGGAATGCTCCTGCAGGTTATGGCCCTCGCCGGGGATATAGGCGGTCACCTCTTCGTGATTGGTCATGCGCACGCGCGCGATTTTGCGCAAGGCCGAGTTGGGTTTCTTAGGCGTCATGGTTTTCACCTGGATACACACCCCCCGGCGCATCGGGCAGGCATGCAGCGCCGGAGATTTACCCTTGCGTTTCTTATCAATCCTGGATTTTCGTATCAGTTGCATTATGGTTGGCATTTCTCCACCTCAATATCTCTATACTCCCGTAAGCCCGTGCCGGCGGGGATAAGATGGCCGACGATGACGTTTTCTTTCAACCCCTGTAAAGTATCCACCTTGCCCGCAGCCGCCGCATCTGCCAGAATCCTAGTGGTCTCCTGGAAACTGGCGGCGGAGATGAAACTCTTGGTGCTTAAGCTCGCTTTAGTTATTCCCAAAAGAAGCGGAGAGGCGGTAGCTGGCTTTGCGTTACGCTTGATAATCTTTTCATTTTCTTTACGGAAATCCCATTTATCCACAGCCTCGCCCGGAAGGAAATCACTGTCTCCGGGATCGCCGATTTTAACCTTCTTGAGCATTTCCCGGATGATGACTTCAATATGCTTGTCATTGATACGCACGCCCTGGAGACGATAAATTTCCTGTATCTCGTTTACGAGATGTTCCTGAAGAACTTTGTCGCCACACACCCGCAAGATGTCCTGCAAAACCACTGGCCCTTCGATAAGCTGTTGCCCCGCAAGCACCTCATCTCCGCGATAGACGATGGGATGAGCGCCGATGGGAATAGCGTATTCCCGCTTCATGCCGGTAGAGCTTCGGACAACTATCTTGCGTTCCCCCTTCTCTTCGGTAAACTCGATGAATCCATCGATTTCACTGATGACTGCCGGATTCTTGGGGCGGCGGGCCTCAAACAACTCTGCCACGCGCGGTAGGCCTCCGGTTATATCTCTAGTCTTAGCCACCAACCGCGGGGTCTTGGCAATGACATCGCCTGCCTCTACCGTATCGCCTTCTTCCACCATGATATGGGCGCCCGTGGGCAAGGGATAAAATCCCAGAACCTCCTCTTTCTCGGAAAGGATAAGGATCTGGGGGTGATAGTCGACCTTAAACTCGATAACCACGCGCTCTTTCCTGCCAGTGGTCAGATTCATCTCTTCCTGGATAGTGATTTTGTTGATCATGTCTTCATACTTAACCCTGCCGCTCACTTCAGCCAAAATCGGCGAGGAGTAAGGGTCCCAGCGGACAAAGATCTTGTCTTTCTGGATCTCCTCGCCGTCAGCGGCAAGAATCGCCGCTCCTTGAGGTACGGGATTTCTTTGGAGTTCAATGCCACGGGGATCGTTTACGCTAATCATGCCGTTGCGGTTCAGGACAATAAAATGCTTGCCTTTGTTGACAACTTTGAGGTTATGAAATTTAAGCGCACCGGATTCACGGGTTTTTATGAACGCTCGCTCGGCGACTCGTGAAGCAGTTCCGCCGATATGAAAGGTTCTCATGGTAAGCTGCGTTCCCGGTTCTCCGATAGACTGGGCAGCTATGACCCCGACCGCAGTACCGATTTCAACGGATTTGCGGGTGGCTAAATCCACCCCGTAACACTTGGCACAGACCCCGCGCTCAGCTTCGCAGGTAAGAACGCTGCGGATACGGATCTTCTCCAAGCCCAGGCGCTCGATCTTATCGGCTTCTTCTTCGGTGATGACCTCACCGGTCTTCACGATAGCTTCATCGGTGACGATATCGACGATGTTATCAAGAGCGACTCTCCCGGTAATGCGCTCGTTAAGCGACACGACCACTTCTTCCCCTTCAACGATTTCGGAAACGGTGATGCCGTTTACCGTCGAGCAATCTTTCTCTATCACGATCACTTCTTGGGCCACGTCTACCAGCCTGCGGGTCAAATATCCGGCATCGGCGGTTTTTAAAGCCGTATCCGCCAGACCTTTGCGGGCACCGTGGGTTGAAATAAAATATTCAAGAACGGTCAATCCTTCTTTAAAATTAGAGATGATAGGGATTTCAATGATTTCGCCTGAAGGCTTGGCCATGAGTCCGCGCATACCGGCCAGCTGGCGTACCTGCGGCCTTGAACCGCGGGCGCCGGAATCGGCCATCATGAATACCGGATTGAACCTACCCATGTTGGTAAATACCAGCTCCGATACCCGGTCGTTAGTCCTGGTCCAGACATCGATGATTTTGTTGTGGCGTTCCCGTTCGGTAATAATGCCGCGGCGGTACTGCTCCTCGACTTTTACAAGTTCGGTAGTGGCTTCGTCAATGCACTGTTGTTTTTGCGGGGGTATTTCCAGATCGTCAACCGAGATGCTGATGCCGCCCAGCGTCGCATATTCAAAGCCGAGATCTTTAATATCATCGAGGAGCTTAATCACCGTGCTGTGGCCGAAACTCTTATAACATTCGCTGATAATCTCGGAGACCTGCTTTTTGCCGAGTGGTTCGTTGACGAAGCTAAACCCCTTGGGCAGTATCTGGTTAAAGATCACTCTGCCGGTAGTCGTTTCGATCGTCTGGGTTTTCCCGTCCCCAACGATCCTCAGTTTTATTTTGGCATGGAGGTCTACCTCTTCATCCTGATAGGCGGTAAGCACCTCGTCAGGATTGGAAAAATAAACCCCTTCGCCTGCCATATGTTCATCATCCAGGGTGAGGTAGCGCAGACCGATGATCATGTCCTGGCTGGGCGCGATCACCGGCCTTCCGTCCGAAGGAGAGAAAATATTATTGACGGAAAGCATTATGATCCTCGCCTCTGCCTGGGCTTCAAGAGAGAGCGGCAGATGCACCGCCATCTGGTCGCCATCAAAGTCAGCGTTAAACGCAGCGCACACCAACGGATGCAACTTTATAGCCTTACCTTCTACCAACACCGGATAAAAGGACTGGATGCTTAAACGGTGAAGTGTGGGCGCCCGGTTCAGCAAAACCGGATGGCCCCGGATCACGTCTTCGAGAATATCCCAGACTTCCACCCGCGCACGCTCGACCATGCGCCGGGCTCCTTTGATGGTATGAACGAAGCCTTTCTCGCGCAGTTTTTTAATAATAAAAGGCTCAACCAGCTCCAAAGCCATCTGTTTGGGAAGACCACACTGGTGCAGTTTAAGGTCCGGACCCACCACGATAACGCTGCGGCCGGAGTAATCCACGCGTTTTCCGAGCAGGTTCTGCCGGAAACGGCCTTGCTTTCCCTTCAACATATCCGAAAGACTCTTCAAGGGGCGGTTCTGGGGCCCCACCACGGGCCTGCCGTGGCGGCCGTTTTCAATAACCGCGTCAACCGCTTCCTGAAGCATACGCTTCTCGTTACGGACGATTATATCGGGCGCGCCGAGAGCGATAAGTTTTTTAAGGCGATTATTTCGGTTGATGACTCTCCGGTACAGATCGTTCAAATCCGATGACGCAAACCGCCCGCCCTCAAGGGGGACCAGGGGCCGCAGATCCGGTGGAATGACCGGCAAAGCCTCAAGGACCATCCACTCCGGTTTGTTTCCGGAACGCCGCAGATCTTCGACGATCTTGAGACGCTTCAGGAGCCGGGTATTGACGGTTGCCTTGCCTTTCTCGAGGTTCTTGCGAATGGCTTTGCTGATTTTGGCAAGGTCAGCTTCCTGGAGGAGATCCCGGATAGCTTCAGCGCCGATGCCGGCCTTGAATTCTGAACCGTACTTTTCCCGGGCTTGGCGGTATTCCTCTTCGCGAAAGAGCTGAAGCTTTCGAAGCGGGGTTGAACCGGGATCGGTAATTATGTACTCCTCGTAATAGATGACCTTTTCGAGCTGTTTGATGCTCAAGTCTATAACCGCGCCGATACGCGACGGCAGTACCTTAAAAAACCAGATATGGGTTACCGGAGTGGCAAGATCAATATGGCCCATGCGCTGGCGCCGGACCGATGAATGCAGGAGCTCAACTCCGCACCGGTCACATTTAGTCCCTTTGAATTTTATCCCTTTCAATTTGCCGCAATGGCATTCCCAGTCTTTTGCCGGGCCAAAGATCCTTTCGCAAAACAAGCCGTCTTTTTCCGGCTTCAAGGTACGGTAGTTTAAGGTCTCGGCTTTTTTCACCTCGCCCGACGACCAGGCCTTGATCACCGTGGGAGCTGCCAAGCGTATGCTGATCCTATCAAAAAAAGAACCTTCTTCAATCATGACTGCTCCTGTAGGCTATTTGCTTTCCTTCTCTTTTTCGGTCCGCACATCGAGGCAGAGTCCCTGTAATTCTTTCACGAGAACGTTAAATGATTCGGGAACCGAAGGATAAAACTTCTGCTCCCCCCGCACTATGGCTTCGTAAATCCTCGTGCGCCCCTCCACGTCGTCACTTTTTACCGTAAGCATCTCCTGCAAGGTAAAAGCCGCTCCATACGCCTCAAGCGCCCAGACCTCCATCTCCCCGAAGCGCTGGCCGCCGAACTGGGCTTTACCGCCGAGGGGCTGCTGGGTAATGAGCGAATATGGCCCGATGGCCCGGGCGTGGATCTTATCGTCAATCATGTGGACGAGCTTCATGATATACATATATCCAACCCCCGCCTTCTGGCCGAAGGGTCTTCCGGTAAAACCGTCATACAGGGTGACCTTCCCGTTTTCCGGCAGATTGGCTTCGCGGAGCAACTGCTTGATATCGCCTTCCTTGGCGCCGTCGAATACCGGGCTGACGATACGCAAACCCAATTTCTTCGCTGCCCAGCCCATATGCATTTCCAGAAGCTGACCGACATTCATGCGCGAGGGCACTCCCAGGGGATTTAACACCAGATCCACCGTGGTGCCGTCCTCAAGATAGGGCATATCCTCCTCCGGCAGGATTTTAGAAATCACCCCTTTGTTGCCATGGCGGCCGGAGAGCTTATCTCCAGCGGAAATCTTTCGCTTCATGGCCACGAACACGACCACGCGCTTTAAAACCCCGGCTTTGAGCTCGTCACCTTTCTTGATCTTCTGCAGCTCAAGCTCTTTTTCAAGTTCAAGCTCATCCAAACGCTCATCATATATCTGACGGATAGCTTTCAGCTCTTCATTCTCCTCGAAGTCAGCCGGAGTAATGCGTCCCGGCGCTTTTCCGACGATCGCGGAGAGGCGCCTCAGTTTTTCTCCCTCGAGCAGCTCCTTTTCTTCCTCGTAGTACTGTTCTATCTCTTTGATGCGGCGCAGCTCTTCGGTCTTTTCTTTTTTGGAGCGGCGGCCTTTATCTTTTCGCTGAAAAACTTCTACGTTGAGAATGACTCCGTGCACTCCGGGCGGAACCCGCAGAGAAGTATCTTTTACGTCCGCGGCTTTTTCTCCGAAAATCGCGCGCAGGAGCCGCTCTTCGGGGGAGAGTTCTTTTTCGGTTTTGGGGGTCACCCTTCCCACGAGAATATCATCGGGGGAAACTTCAGCGCCGACGCGGACAATCCCGGTCTCATCAAGATTGCCGAGCGCTTCTTCACTGACGTTGGGTATATCACGGGTCACCTCCTCGTTGCCAAGGCGCGTTTCCCGGGCCTCAAGGTCAAAGCGTTCAATATGTACGGACGTAAGCGTGTCTTCCTGCACGAGGCGCTCATTGATAATGATCGCGTCCTCAAAGTTATACCCTCGCCAGGGCAAGAACGCCACCAGAAGATTTGTGCCCAAGGCGAGTTCGCTGCCCTGAGTGGCCATACCGTCAGCGAGGACCGTCCCCTTTTTTACTTCATCGCCTTTTTTGACCAGCGGACGCTGGTTGACGGCGGTATCGGCATTGGAACGGGTGAATTTCTTTAATTTGTATACGAAATTATTTACTTTGACCGAAGCTCCGTCAATTTCGCTAACAATCCCCGGCTCTTTGGCGATTACCATCACCCCGCTGTCACGCGCGGTCTTCTCCTCAATGCCGGTACCTACCAACGGCGCTTCGGGAAATAAGAGCGGTACGGC
>CAYNSZ010000032.1:0-3817 GCA_964400075.1 uncultured Planctomycetia bacterium | reverse complement strand
GGCGTCGTCATGTTCCAGAAAGGGGATCAGCGATGCGGAAACTGAAATAATCTGCTGGGGAGACACGTCCATGTATTCGATATCCTTCGGTTTCATTTTTGGATATTTGCCCTTATAGCGTGAGTAGATCTCCTTATCTTTGATCTTGCCGTCTTCTTCCAGGTTCGCCGTGACCTGAGCAATGACTTTATTTTCTTCCTCGTCACCCATAAGATATTCGACTTTATCGGTGACTACGCCCTCTTCGACTTTGCGGTAGGGCGTCGTGAGAAAACCTAAGTTATTAATGCGGGCGTAGGTGGTCAGGGAAGATAACAGCCCGATATTAGCGCCTTCCGGAGTCTCAATGGGGCATATTTTGCCGTAATGAGTAGCATGGACGTCGCGCACTTCAAAGCCTGCCCGTTCCCGGGAAAGGCCTCCTGGGCCCATAGCCGACAACCTGCGTTTGTGGGTAATTTCAGCTAAGGGATTGGTCTGGTCCATGAATTGGGACAGCGGAGAACGGCCGAAAAAATCCTGTATCTGGGTGGAGAAAGCGCGTGAATTGATGAGGTGCTGAATAGAAAAATCAGAGGCTGAAATCAGCGAATAGCGCTCCATGAAAGTTCTCTCGACGCGCAGCAGGCCGATCCTGACCTGATGTTGCAGGAGTTCTCCGATAAGCTTTATGCGCCGATTGGCAAGATGGTCGATGTCGTCGACCTCTCTTTTGCCGGCTTTAATCACGAGCAGGGTTTTAATGATTTCGATAACCGCCGCCAGGTCAAGGACTCGTTTGCTTAAACTTAAGTCCATACCCAGTTTTTTATTCAAGAGGTACCGGCCGACCCGGCCCAGGTCATAGCGCCGGTGATCAAGAAACATTCTCCGAAAGACCTCTTTGGCCGCCTCCAGCGTTACCGGCTCGGTCGGGCGCATCTTTTTATAAAAATCAAGGTAGGCTTCTTCGGTATTGACCGCGGGGTCTTTCTTGGCGGTATTGATTATTTCAGGATAGGGCTGGTCAGAAAATTGCTTGTAGATATCGTCATTACTTGACAGGCCCAGGATGCGAAGGACCTGCGTGGCAGGAAAGGTCTTACGGCGGTCAATGATCGCGGTGACGGTATCATTGAGGTCGGTGCGGAATTCAAGCCAATACCCGCGGTAGGCTATGATCCGGGCATAGTAGAGGCGTTTACCGGTGGGGTGAGGTTCTTCTTCAAAAAATACTCCGGGTGAACGCTGCAACTGGCTGATGACGGCTCGCTCGTCACCGTTGATGATAAAAGAAGCCTGCTCCGTCAGCAGGGGGATATCGCCTAAATAGATCTCCTGCTCTTTGACTTCATGCGCCGGGCCGCTCAAACGAAGCCGTACCCGCAAGGGAGCGGCATAGGTTTGAGAGCGGCGTTTACACTCCTCAACGCTGTATCGAGACCTGCTCAAAGAAAAGGAGACAAATTCCAGGCGGTATTCCTTGTCAGGGCTCTCAAGGGGAAACACCTCTTCCAGTATTTCCTGCAGGCCGATGGATTTTCTCTTCTCGGGTAAGACATCAGCCTGAAGGAAGTCTTTGAAAGAACGCAGGGAGTGATCGAGAAAATGGGGCAAGACGGGAGTTTTTTTTATCTTCGCGAATACAAGCTTTTTTTGCTTACCCAACACCGCCTCCTCTTTTACCGCCGCGCGCTTTGAGCTTATCCCGGGGAAACCGGTTCACCCGAAACCCGAAAAAAATTTACTTAATCTCTACGGTACCTCCGGCAGCTTCCAGCTTCTTCTTCATCTCTTCTGCCTCTTCCTTAGATATATTTTCCTTGACAGCCTTAGGAGCCGAATCAACGAGTTCCTTCGCCTCTTTCAGGCCAAGCTCCGTGACAGCGCGGATCTCTTTGATGACGCCGATTTTATTAGCACCCGACCCGGTCAGGACCACGGTAAAAGAAGTTTTTTCTTCGACTTCCTCGGCAGCGGCCGCGCCCGGCATAGCCGCCCCAGCAACCGCGACCGCTGGAGCAGAAGCTTTGACTCCAAACTTCTCCTCGCAGGCCTTAACCACCTCTGAAAGCTCAAGCACGGTCATTCCCTCAAGCATTGTGATAAAATCATCTACCTTTGCCATGTCGACCTCCTCACCTTATTGCTTCTTTTCTTTTACCTTTTTAAGCTCATCGACCAGCCAGACCACCTTGAGAATTATCTGGTTCATGGTCGACAGAAATCCGGTTAACGGCGAAGCCAGAGCGGAAACGGTCATGCCCATCAGCACCTGTTTCGCGGGAAGTTTTGCAATGGCCTCGACCTCTTTAGGGGTAACCTTCTTATCATGGATCAGGCCGCCTTTAATCTTAAGGAATTCATTTTCCAGAGAAAAATCAACCAGAGTCCGGCAGACTCCAGAAATATCCTTATCATAGACGAGCACGGCTGCGGTCTCGCTCTCGAGAAAAGCAGGAGAATCTCCCCAACCCAAGTCCTTGAACGTGCGCGAAAACAAGGAGTTTTTAGTAATGACCACCCGGGCGCCGGCTGCGCGAAGATTGTTGCGCAGGACGTTGAACGGATACGCCGGGAGTCTGGTAAAGCTCAGGAAGAATAAACCTTCGATGTCTTTAAGCTTTTCCTTAAGGTCTAAAACGATTGTCTCACTCGTGATGATTCCGACTTTTTTTGCCTCAACAGCCATACCAGTCTCCGGTAATTACACGGCCAATCGCATCGAAGGACTCATGGTGGTTGAAAGATACATACTCTTTATATAATCGCCTTTTAAACCCTGAGGACGGACGGAAAGAAGCGCGTCGATGAATGCCCGGCAGTTTTCCAGGAGCGCGTCTTTACTGAATGAGGCCTTACCCACGCCGACGGCGATACAGCCAAACTTATCCATTCTGAAATCTATTTTACCCCGCTTGGCTTCTTTCACCGCATGGACGACATTATCGGTAACTGTTCCGGTCTTGGGCGAAGGCATCAGGCCCCGCGGACCCAGAAATTTACCCAATTTACTGACCAACCTCATTTGGCCGGGGGTTGAAATACAACAGCCAAAATCAAGCCAGCCTTCGTTTAGAATCTTATCGATAAGCTCCTGAGTTCCTATGTAATCAGCGCCCACCTCTTTTGCCTGCGGTTCTTTTTCAGGCTCGCAAAAAACCAGCACCTTGACCATTTTACCGGTACCGGCAGGCAACACCACCGAACCTCGCACCATCTGGTCTGACTGCTTGGGATCGGCGCCGAGGGTAGCGTTTATCTCAACGGTCTCATTGAACTTAGTGCGGGGCATCGAAATGAGAAGGCCCACAGCCTCTTCAAGCGAATAGGTTTTATTCTTATCCACAAGCGCTGCTGCAACCTTATACCGTTTACTGGGGCACATGTTTTTCTCCTTATCCTAATCCTCGACGACTTTGATTCCGCAGCTGCGGGCGGTACCCTCGACGATTTTTACCGCCTGCTCCAGATCGCGGGTGTTCAAATCAGGAAGCTTTTCTTTCGCGATAGCCCGCACAGCCGAACGGCTTACCTGGCCGATGATCTCTTTCCCTGCCTGGGAACTCGCTTTAGCCAGATTCGCAGCCCGCTTAAGCAGGAATGAAACCGGCGGAGTCTTGATGATAAAGTCGAATGACTTGTCCTCATAGACGTCGATGATCACCGGAAGCATTACTCCCTCTTTCTGCTTGGTCGCTTCATTGAACGATTTACAAAACATCATGATATTCACGCCGTGCTGGCCCAGGGCTGGGCCGACCGGTGGAGCTGGATTGGCTGCTCCGGCAGGAATCTGCAATTTGATCTGGCTGATGGGGTTTTTTTTTTTTTTTTT
>CAYNSZ010000031.1:0-10246 GCA_964400075.1 uncultured Planctomycetia bacterium | reverse complement strand
CCGCCCTACGTCGTCTTCCACGACAGCACGCTGCGCGAGATGGCCAAGGCCAAGCCGCAGTCGCTCGGCGAAGCGTTCATACTTTTAGGAATCCTTTCGCGTAAAAATACACTCCGGTAAGCTTACTACAATGGGCGCATAATGCGAAAACTGCTATCAGCATTTGCTGATAGTATGTTGCGCGAGTCATCCCGCAAGCTCCCTGGGTCTTGCCCGTCATAGTATATGCCCTCCGTACCTCATTAAACACATCCCGACAAAATCCTCAAGAAGGCGTGAGATAATTTTTTAAGGAAGTGTAAACGTTTTAAATAGAGGGAGGTTTTTGCTTGTAAGTAATTGCCTGGCCGGTTAGATTTAAATGGTAGAAGCGGGGAAGGCAGCGGAAAGGCTTCGTGCTTGGTATCAGAAAAGATGCAAGCAGAAAGGGTGTAAAAAGAGACTCTGCTGAAAAAAGCCCAAGCCGAAGGCTGACCAAAGAGCTATAAATCCTGGGAAGGTACATAGTTTGAGTAGAGAATACGCTCAATAGATCGGCATAAGAAATTAATATAGAGTACGTTCGGTTTTGTGCCGTTGCGTACCCCCAGGATGTGCGGGGCTACCGAAAGCCTTCTCGGTGAGGCAATGAGGTAGCCCTTTGTATTGGAGGAAATTTCAAGGGTTTTCGCACAAAGCAATCAGGGGGGGGTAGAGACGATGCTCGAGCCGAGAAGGAAAAACCACCTTTATTTCCTAGACGCAGAAAATCAGTGTACGAATTGGGCTATGGCAGGCAAAAAAATCATCGTTTCCTGTGGCGATATGGCAAGTTCTGAAGGGATGGCTACGATATGTATTTATGGCCACGACAGCTCTCGGTTCGTCATGGCCGGAGATCTAACCAAGGGTACATGTACCTTGAAGGTGCCGGCGTTACATGTTCAGGGCTGGCATAAAATAAAAGTGCTCACCCGCAGAGGATGGAGCCCCTACAGATATTTTTATTACTACCAAGGCATGCCGCGGTGGCTCTACTGCCAGGGAGCTTGACCATCGTCAGCTATAACCGGCCTTCATCGGTGGGAAAGCTATGTTGTTTTAGCTCAAAAGCCATCAATTTTTTAAGGGATATTACACGTGACCGGCGAGGACGATATGATGAAATTTAATCAGTTCGAATACAGCGGAGTACAAGAGGCCTTTATTGTTTCTCCAGCAGGCCTGCGCCGGCTTAGGGTGGTCGAACTATCGCCGCAGAGCGCGCTCGTAAAAATGCCACGTTTACGCAAAGGTGTGTACGGGCTGCAGGTCATCGCCAAAGACGGCAGCGGTAGTTTCCGTTATTTCACGTACCGCTAAAAAGTTTTCCCCCACGTAAGCGGGAGAAAACTTTTTAGAAACCGCTTTCATAAATTATTTTATTTGGCTTGCAGCCGGTACGTGCGCGGGTTACATTTAGGTGGTAGACAGAAAAACAGTCTTCCTACGTACGAAACCAATGGGCTACCGGATGCTTAAAACAGGCGGATGGTAGCCTTGCTTTTTATACTGAAAGCCCTCGGCACTCTCAGGCTACGTCTGCCTGCCTTGCCGGCAGGCAGACCTGTTGTCTGGCTGTCGGCAGACAGGGCAGGCAGCCGGTATCAGGTCAACGCCCGCCGCAATTGCTGCCTACTCGTTGAGAATGCCTTCAAAGAAATTTTTGATTTTACCGAGTGGAGACAACAGCAGCGGTTTCATCGTATACGTGGTGTCCTGCACGGTTCCGGTCATGGAAATCACCAGGCCCCCGGTGCCGAGAAGCCGGGTGATATGTTTTCTGAATCCCTCGGAAACGGATAAATAGCGGTTATCAAAATGAGGGAAAAGCATGAAGTCGAGGCTGCCGTCAAAGGAAAGCTTTCCTGCACCTTCAAGGGTCATCATCGTCGAAATGAGCTCGATATTGCTGAAGCTAACCGTATCGCCCAGCAGCGCAAGGTCACTGTAACCCTCGTTGAATATGACGTTCTCATAATCGGGTATGAAGAGAAACTCGCCCAGCCCCCGTAAAAAATCTATCTGCCAGAGATTGCCGTCTTTGATGCTGACCATGCCTTCGCCGAGAAATTTTTGGGGATCGCCGAAGGCGTACTGCGTAAGATAAAACTCTAAGGATGCTATCCCTGAATATTGTTCGTATTTTTTATCCTTAAGTTTTAACTGGCTTAAGACCTTGGCCAGATCGAGCTCATTGATAAAGAGCGTGGCGCTGCCGGTATTTTTGTCGAGGTCAAAGAGCGTGCGTAATTCCGCCTTACCGGCCCCCACCACACCAACAAGCGGGCTTACGCGTACAAGCCCTTTCTCTTGAAAAAATTCGATGTTTACCTCCGTGGCCTCAATACCATAGAATGATAGGCCTTCTGACCATCCCAGCGCTCCGATGCGCCAGCTTTGTAATCCCCCAGCGCCGTTTGCGGAAAATCTCAATGAAATTATTCCGCGGGGGTCGGCTTGGGTCATAAACTTTGGATTTATTTTAAATAAGGCGAGGGCTTGGCGGACATCAGAGAGATCGCAATGTCCCTGCCCCTCGATTTCGACTTTCCCGGAAGCGGCATCCACAACAAGGCGGCCGTTGAGTTTTGTCTTGGGGCCCTTGAGCGCCAGTTCATCAAGGCTCAGGCGTTGTTGGCGATAAGTTCCTTTTGCCTCAGTAGTAAAGACATCACTGGTGAGGGTAGCAATAAGCTTTAAGTCAGAGAAGTTTTTTAGGCTTGCGGAAAGCGAGCAGGGGATTTGTTTATAGGAAAACGTGGCCTCATCGATTAGCAATTCGTCATTGCTGGCCCGGCCATACGCCGTCAAATCATCGACCATATCCGAGCCGACGTTGGTTATATGGTAGTTACAGTGCCAGACGACGGGCTCACCGAGGATATTACTGCGGCTTAGTTTTGCTTTTCCTTCTAACCGGGCATCGAGCTTTGTGGTCTTACCGTGCACGGGTAGAGCCAGCGGTTGCATATTCACAGAGCCGCTGAGCTCGATTTGTTCATCGGCCCTTAGGAAAATCTGGGCAGCCTTGATACGACCAACAGCGCCATACGGCAAAAGGGCGGCTAAGGGCTCAAGGTCGAAGTCTTTCAGCGAGAGTGTCGCCGCGTGGGTATGGTCGGCAGGTTTAAAACTGCCTTGAAGGCGAAGCGATTCTTTGGTTTTGAGTTCATACTGTATGGATGCAGGGGAAGTGCCATCAACAAAAACCGTAAGGGCATATTCTCCCGGGGTTCTTGCGCGAGGATTTTCTGCCGTATTCGAGGTTTGAGCTCGAAGCAGGGTGGGTAGATTCAGGATGAGAAGGGTAAGAACAAAAAGTGCAAAACGCTGTGTAATCACGCTACTCTTTTTATGCCAGGTAAACCGCAAGGTGAAGGTTTTGAGCTTTGTTTTTTTCTATAGATGCACGGCTGATAGCGCAGCGGTTTTGGATAATCGTGATTTCTCTATCTTCCCAGGTCGCACGGTGTATCCGTAATATGTTATGCGCAGCAGGCATTTTTATGTATTCAACCAGGATAGTTTTTCCGGCGTAAGGGAAACGGACGGTTATGGTATTTTTCTTAAATTGGGAGGAAACCAGTTTCGGTTCAATCACTAGATCCCCGCAGCAAAACTGTATACCCAGCGTTTCCTGAAACAGGGTATAGAGGTACCAGCTGGCTGAGCCGGTAAGATACAGATAGAGGCCGCGGCCTTCATTATTGAAATATTCAGGGATAAGCGGATACAGTTTCGCTTTCGGCTGGGTTGCCAGCGCATAAATCGAAAATAGCGCTTCATGAGCTTGTTTGATAAAACCTTGGCGGTATAAGGCGTGCGCCAGCATTACCACCATGTGGTTGAAGAAAGCGCCGTTTTCTTTGTCTCCATAGGCAAAGCCGAAAGCCCTTCCCAGTTCAAGATAGCAGGAACCAAAATCAGTATTGAGCCGAAATCCCCCGAGGTGTTTGTCAAAGAGATATTTTTTGACCGAGCGCCAAATTTTTTGCGTTTGTGCTTCGGTGGCCGTGCCGCTCATCAGGGCAAATACCTGAGAAGCCAGCATCATGCGTACGCGGCCGCCTCTTTTTCCTTCGACTCTGCGGCCGAGGTTGTCATAGTAACCGTTGTAGAAGCCTTCCCTGAGCCATTCATGGCGGCGCAGCCATTGCGTTAGATGCATAGCTTTCTTTTGCAGGTCAGCGATGAGCTCATCGATGGGGATCTTGACTTTTGAACCTGCGATATTTTTTGTCTTTTCAAAAAAAGTGGCCAGTCTTTCCTGTTTGCTGCGATAGTCGTCATAGTTTACCGGCTGGCCGCGGCCTTCAAGCAGAAGGGTAAGTTCAGAAAGCAGCGACACGGTTTTTGTATATTTTTTGAGCCGGGTGAGCCAACCGCAGATATCTCTGAGATGATGGGCGTACATGAAGCTAAAAGTTACGCTCTCTCCGCGCTCTGCCGCCATATCCAGGCCGTCATTCCAGTCGGCATTTTCAAGCAGTATGGCATTGTGGCTGCCGGCGTTGAAAAATGGCACCAGGATTTCAAACAGTACATGCTCCAAGACCGTTCCCGTATAGATAGGGCCGGTTTTCGTGCGCAGGCGATAATCCTTTTCGTTCGGCCGGCTGTCCGTGGCCTTGCCGCGGCTTAAGAGATGGTCCTTAAAGTACGGTATGGATTTGGTCAGGATTGAAATATCACCGGTCCTATTCAGATATAAACGCAGGCTAAGATAGGGCCAGATGCCGTGATCCATCCAGACCCGGTTGATCCGGTTTCGGTCGGAAAGGAAACTGCCGTCGGGGCCGATAATGGTAGCGTTGGAGCCGTCGATGCGTACGCCTTTAAGATTGTTCAGGATCATTTCGCTTGTCTGCTCCGGTTCATGCAAAAGCAAGGCCAGCGTATCCTGCCAGAGGTCCCTCCAGCCCCGGCCGCCTTTACCGTAATCAAAGTGGGGCAGAAACGAGCACCCAAAGAGTTTACGCAGCCTTGGTTGCAGTTTTACCCAGCGCAGCCAGTTGTTGAACCGGTGGTCTTTGAAGTCATACTCGATGCCGCCAAGATAGTTCAACCAGTACTCCTGGGTGAGTTCAAGCTGACGTTTGACTTTTGCCGGGGTATTGAGGACTCGGAAAGTCCGGCGCATGACCCTTGAGGAGTCAGCGATTCCGGTAATAAGGCAGTAATGAGCCTGCCCCCCCGGTTTAAGCACTTTTGGCCGGAAGCGGAGCGCTGCCACCGCTTCTTTTCCCTGGCAAAGAGGATTAAGTTTTCGCAAAGGAGGCGTATTTTTTTCGATTGCGTCGGCGTTCACTATGTCCCCGTTGCCGAAAAAGTAATCAAGGCTGGCAAATTGCCCGAGCGGAGCTCGGGCCTTACCCTCGAAACCGAAGCTGTAGTAAAGCGTCCTGTTGAGCCGGTGGCCTGTTTCATCAAAGATCATGGAAGGAGTTAGCATGATGCCGTAACGGTCAAGGCGCACGCGGTTTAACAGGCTTGACACATGGCGGTGGTCGCGGATATTCTCGGCAGACCGGCCGTAGAGGGGGATGAACGAGGTGGGAGTGAACGTAACCGGTTTCGCCGAGCCGTATCCACATCACTTCCGCCGCAAAATTATGGGGGATGAAATTGATGATTTCGATATGAAAGGGCTTTGCTTTTTTGATGAGTTTATGATAGAGGAAGCCCGCCTCCAGGGTATCGCCGTAATCACGCGAAAGCCGCAGGGTGTCTGAGCTGGTTTGTATAAAAAAATCTCTTCGGCAGATGAGGTTCGAGCGCAGGTCTTCAATGCTCGCCGGCGGGGTTAAGAAGGTGTTGTTATTCCGTTTCAGATCCCCGGAAAGATTCGGGCTGATTGAGCCAAGCAGGGTGCCGTCCCGGTTGGTTAAAGGAAAATACAGGGAATGCCTCAAGGGGCTTTTGATCTGGAACGTGCCGTTATCATCAATAAAGGTATAGCGCATACGCTTTACTATTCTACAATAAACAGCTGACTTTTCATTAATTTTTTTTAATCGTCCAGCGTAAATCCCGCCTGCGCGCTTCGCGCTCGGCGGGATGGATGCATGTCGATTACCCCGCCGGAATCATGGGTAATTTCCGCAGGAAATTACCCATGTATCTAGCGGAGGCGGGGTTCTATAGAGAAACCCCGGACTTTACTGCGGGGTAGTCCTAAGAGAATCATATTTTAGTCCACAGGCAGAACCAAACACTGGATTTTTAGGAGCATCCTGATATAATTGACCCTGATGAAGAAAATCCTGCTTTTAGTTTTACTGTTCGCGACTCTCAATGCCTTCCCTCAAGGTAAAATCACCGCGATTTTTTACCAGTCTGAGAACTGCAAGCATTGCCTCGATGTCAAAGAGCAAGTCTTGCCCCTGCTGACGCAGAAGTACGTCGACCAGCTCGAGTGGCGCCCGGTGGTCACCTCAAACAATCCCGAAGGGTTGCGGGAGCTGGTTGCAACCTTCAAGCGCATGGGTTTTGAACACCCGCGCGTGCCAGCTATTTTGGTGGGAGACCGGCTTTTAGTCGGCTTCAATGAAATCAGCGTCGAGCTCGAGGGGGCGCTCAACGAAGCGATTGCGGCGAATAAAACAGCGGTGAGCGACGGGGGAGCGGTGGATTTAGCCGAAATTTTTAATAAAATTCCGGTTATGGTAATCATTGTCAGCGGCCTCATTGACGGAATCAATCCCTGCGCCTTCGCGGTCATTGTGTTTTTTGTTTCGTTTCTCGCTGTCTATGGGTATCGGCGCAGGGATGTTATCTATGTCGGTTCAGCCTACTGTCTGGCAGTGTTCATCACCTATCTTTTAATCGGGCTCGGCCTGTTCCAGTTTCTTTACCGGCTCTCGAATATCTACGTGGTCATTAACGCGTTTTATTCTTTTGTGGCTCTTGTTTGCTTCGTATTAGCGGGATTCGCCCTCTATGATTTCTGGCAGTATAAAAGGACCGGCTCTCCTTCTGAACAGATACTGCAGCTGCCGCCATTTCTTAAGAAGCGCATCAATGTGGTCATCGGCTCACAACTGCGCCATGGCCGGCAGAAATCTGCCGGGGCGCTGGTGGTAAGTTCCCTGCTGGTGGGCTTTTTGGTCTCTCTTCTGGAAGCGGTCTGCACCGGACAGATATACCTGCCGATTATTGTTTCGCTCTTGAAATATCCGCACCTTCGCCTGAGAGCCGCTTCTTTTCTTATCCTCTATAATCTCATGTTTATCGCGCCGCTGGTGCTGATTTTTCTTTTATCGCTTGCCGGAATCAGCTCCGAGGGCTTTAATGTTTTTCTAAAGCGTCATTTGGGCCTCATCAAGATTCTTCTGGCCCTGCTCTTTATTGGCCTGGGGATTTTTGTTGTCGGCTATGAGATTATCTACGCGAAGCTGCTGCCGTTCTTTGAGCGGGTCGTGATGGTATGGGTACGATAAGGCTTATCGTCGCAGGACTACTACTGGTAGGGGCAAGCTTTTGGCTGTGGGCTGAAAGTCCAGAGCCTGCCTATGAAGTTGATTTTGGCTTAATCAGCGGTCTGGAGATTGTTTCAACTACTATTGCCATAGACGTTGACATCGTCAATGTGGTTGTTCCCTGCGAGTGCGTCTTGGCCCATATTCTTCCACAAGAAGACAAGGGGCGCCCGGTGCTTTCTCTGCAGTTTGATCCTTCCGGCTACCGCGGCCCGGTCGTTCAGGATATCACGCTCATTGACCGGCAGAATCAGCTCATTACCGTGCGTGTGAAAGCGCAGGTAGAGGAGCTGACGAGGTAAGGCGCCTGGTTTCATCCGCCTTCGCTCTTTTTGAGCTTCGGCGGGTTCCGTACCTCGGTGTTAATGGGGAAGGCGGATGACCCTCCGAAGGAGGGTATATATCCAGGTACCACGCGCATGCGCGTGGAGTTCCATGAAATTGCCCAAGCTTTTATTTGCCGATCCATCCGGCACAATTTATTCCCATCCCTATTTAAACATGGCAGGTTCCTCGCTCGGCAGGTTCACTGTGCCACAGCCCCAGGAGCTCATGCAGATGCCACGGGGCAGCAGCCTTTTTTATTTACCGCATCGCTTCCCGGTGGGCTACGATGCCGCGCGCGATACCTTTGAAGTTTTACACCGCTATCAAGGGAAAAAAGCCTTAGCCGTGGCTGCCTTCACTATCCCGGCAATCCTGCGTCTCTATCATCCTGCCTACGCCATTGAGGAAAAAAAGACTTTACCCTTGTGGGCTTATACCGCCTGCGGTTCTTGCGGGCAACGCTATTATATCGGGGCTCAACGCATTGATAAACGTATACGCCAGAGCCCGCGTTTCTATTCAGCCCGGCTCATCCGCAGGAATATCGCCGCTCTCCTTAAGCAATACCCCGCGAACCGGCTTTACCGGCACCTAGCGCATTGCGCCGCGGCCTACAACTGTCTTGCCGCAAAAAATCTTTTCATGAACCGTTGGGAAGCGCCCCTGCCGACCGCCCGTTTCTGCAACGCCCGCTGTCTTGGGTGCTTGAGCGACCAGGAGAGCGAGTGTATTGCTTCTCACGGCCGCATCGCGTTTCAGCCGACCGCTGAAGAGATAGCGCAGGTCATGGTTAATCACCTGAAGCAAGCCCGGGAGGCCATCGTGAGTTTCGGCCAGGGCTGTGAAGGAGAGCCGTTGCTTTGTGCTGATACCATTGCCCGGGCCATAGCCTCAGTTCGCCGGACAATCAGCCGGGGCACGATTAACATGAACACCAACGCAAGCCTCCCCCACAAAGTGCGCCTGCTTTGCGCGGCCGGTATTGATTCCTTCAGAGTGAGTTTAAACAGCCTCGATAAAAAATACTATCAGCTTTACTTTCGGCCCCGCGGTTATAGTTTCAGGGATGTCCTGCGCTCAATTGCCGTAGCCAAGAAATATAACAAGTTTGTCTCAATAAATCTGTTGGTGATGCCCGGTTTTAGCGACACCCCCAACCAGGTTAAAGCCCTCATCGGTTTTATCCGCGCGACTGGCATTGATATGATACAGTGGAGAAACTTGAATATCGACCCCGCGTATTTCTGCGAGCATTTTCCCTGCAAAGGCGCGCAGCCGGTAGGAGTTCTTCAGCTCCTTGAGGCGGTAGCCCGGGAGTTTCCAAAACTTAAATTCGGTTATTTCAATCTTCCCAAAGAACATTTTGATAATCGGTCTTTAAGCAGCCATTTATCGGCTATGGGTTAAAACCACGCTCTTATGCGCCGCCAATCCAAAGAAGCTTTCATAGACAATATCAATATTGTCCTGGCTCATCCGCAGATACCCGATAATATTGGCCTGGTTGCCCGGGCGCTTAAGGCCAGCGCGTTTGGCAATCTATGCCTGGTGTCGCCGAATCTGACCGAAAAAGCCTTTGCCGTGGCAAAGAGCGCCCGCGATACGCTTACCAGCGCGCGCGTCTATAAAACTTTGCGGGAGGCTGTCGCTAGCTCCGGAATTGTGTTTGGCACAACCAGGAGAAAGCGGGGCAATCAATTCATTTATAATTTTAACGCCATCAAACACCTTATTGCCGCGGCTGCCGCTCGGCAGCGGGTGAGCATTGTTTTTGGCAGAGAAAGTTCCGGACTCCTTGCCGCGGAAATGGAGCTCTGCGACGGCATATTTTATCTTCCGGCAAACCCGGCATTCCCCTCGTATAATCTGGCCGCGGCAGTAAGTATAGTCTGCTATGAGCTCTTCACTATTCTTGAGGGCCTGTATCATCTGCCGGCCATCGCTTTAGCCCGGCGCAAAGAATATGAGGCATTTTTTTCCTTTCTTGAGCATACCGTGACTGCGACGGCCAAGCCCAACCGGATTCAGCCGACGCTTACCTCATTGCGCAGGATATTTCAACGGACCTATCTTACCAAAAATGAAATCGGCCTCTTGAAGAGCCTCCTGCTGAGACAGGAGCGTGGAGAAGTTAGGGGATAGGGTATGGGAGTTGAAAGGTGGTGACGACCGTATAAATCCTTTTTAGCCTAGGTTCTTTTACGCAGGATGTAGTTTAAAACCTCATCAGCTTGCTTTGCTGCGGCTACGTTTACGCGCGGGGCAAGCGGAGGGAGGCTTGCGCTTGCTTCCGAGAAAAGATCGCCGACCACTACCAGGTTATCTTTGGTACGGTGGACGACTATGTCATCGCTTCTGCCAAGGCCTGCCAGGCCTGACGCCGCTTCAGAACACCGACCTGAATGGTGAGCAACTCACGC
>CAYNSZ010000030.1:9902-10638 GCA_964400075.1 uncultured Planctomycetia bacterium | reverse complement strand
GTAAGTTCTATCGGTATGCTTTTGGCCTTGTGGAAAACCTTTTTAGCTGGAATTTTATCCGCTACATGCTCTCAGGGAATGTGCGGTTTGAGCACAAGCTGGATTTTCTGATTTACGCATGCTCCTACATCAATCTCGCCTCGATTATACCGTTAAATATTTTAGGGATAGTCTATCCTTATTTCTGGAGCGCGGTCCTGGGAAACTTCATGTTCGTCTTATTCGTGTTTACGGTTATGGCCCCCTTGGTCATGACGCTCATGATACATGGTGGAGCGGGTGATCTCGAGACCGGCCGCAGGAGCTTATTTTTCCATGCGCTCTATAATATCGGCGTTGGCTATTTGCTGGGATTAGCTTTTATCGCGTATTCATTCGGCATTGCCAAGAATCTGGTATTGGGCTTCATCGCGCGCACCGGAGAGCTTAAACCCACCAGAGTCGATGATTTATCCCGCGTGGGGCTTAAGGAGATAATCCGGGATATGGCGCCGATTATTTTTGAAACGCTCCTGCTTGTTGGAATTCTGGCATTTGCCGTTTCTGTAGCCCTTGCGGGCGGAGTATTCGGCTATATTTCATACATTGCTCTTTATGCCATTGCGATGCATATCGCGGTGCCGTACGCATACAGCCCTTACCTGTTCAGCGCTCTCGTGGGTTCACGGAGAGCGCCCACGCCTTTTGCCGAGAGACTTGTTCAAAGGCTCCAGACAGCACGCCAAGTAAGCCCGGT